>NZ_JCANQV010000311.1:0-6359 GCF_059553635.1 Candidatus Streptomyces philanthi | reverse complement strand
CCGCCCTGCCGCCCGCCACCGACACCCCGGACATCGACGAGGAGCGGGCCGGCAGCCCCGAGGACTCCTACGGGCTGCGCCGGCTGCTGCGCGGCTTCGGCGTCCCGCTGGCCCTGGCCCTCGCCCTGGTCGCGGTGGACGCCCTCGGCGGGCTGCTCGTCCCGATCCTGATCCGGCACGGCATCGACGAGGGCGTGCGCCGCGGGGTCCTGGCCGGTGTCTGGACGGCCGCCGCGCTCGCCCTGGTCACCGTCCTCGCCCAGTGGGCCGCGCAGGTCGGCTCCAACCGGATGACCGGCCGCACCGGCGAACGGGTCCTCTACTCCCTCCGCGTCAAGATCTTCGCCCAGCTCCAGCGTCTCGGCCTCGACTACTACGAGCGCGAACTCACCGGCAAGATCATGACGAGGATGACGACCGACGTCGACGCGCTGTCGACCTTCCTCCAGACCGGCCTGGTCACCGCCGTCGTCTCCGTCCTCACCTTCTTCGGCATCCTCGTCGCCCTGCTCGTCATCGACGTCCAGCTGGCCCTGGTCGTCTTCGCCACCCTCCCGCCGCTGATCATCGGCACGTACGTCTTCCGCCGGCAGAGCGTCAAGGCGTACGAACTCGCCCGCGAGCGGATCAGCGTGGTCAACGGCGACCTCCAGGAGAGCGTCGCCGGACTGCGGATCGTCCAGGCGTTCCGGCGCGAGGACGACGGCGCCGAGCGGTTCGCCGACCGCAGCCACGCCTACCGCCAGGCGCGGGTGCGCGGCCAGTTCCTCATATCCGTCTACTTCCCGTTCGTGCAGCTGCTGTCCTCCGTCGCCGCCGCCCTGGTGCTGATCGTCGGCGCGAACCGGGTCGGCGCCGGGACGCTGACGGCCGGCGCCCTGGTCGCCTACCTCCTCTACATCGACCTGTTCTTCGCGCCCGTCCAACAGCTCTCCCAGGTCTTCGACGGCTACCAGCAGGCATCGGTCTCGCTCCGCCGCATCCAGGAACTGCTGCGGGAACCGACCACCACCCCGGCCCCCGCCGAGCCCCGCCCCGTCGACGCGCTGCGCGGCGAGATCACCTTCGACGACGTCCACTTCCGCTACGGCGACCACGACGAAACGGCCCTGTCCGGCATCGACCTGACCATCCCCGCGGGCCAGACCGTCGCCTTCGTCGGGGAGACCGGCGCGGGCAAGTCCACGCTGGTCAAGCTGGTCGCCCGGTTCTACGACCCGTCGTCGGGCGCGGTCCGCGTCGACGGCACCGACCTGCGGGAGCTGGACCTCACCGGCTACCGCCACCGCCTCGGCGTCGTCCCCCAGGAGTCGTACCTCTTCCCCGGCACGGTCCGCGACGCCATCGCCTACGGACGGCCGGACGCCACCGACGCCGAGGTGGAGGCCGCGGCGCGGGCCGTCGGCGCCCACGAGATGATCGCCACCCTCGACGGCGGCTACCTCCACGAGGTCGCCGAACGCGGCCGCAACCTCTCCGCCGGCCAGCGGCAGCTGCTCGCCCTGGCCCGCGCCGAACTCGTCGACCCGGACGTCCTCCTGCTGGACGAGGCGACCGCCGCCCTCGACCTCGCCACCGAGTCCGTCGTCAACCGCGCCACCGACCGCCTCGCGGGCCGCCGCACCACCCTGGTCGTCGCCCACCGGCTGACCACCGCCGCCCGCGCCGACCGCGTCGTGGTCCTCGACCACGGCCGGATCGCCGAGGACGGCACCCACGCCGAACTCCTCGCCCGCGACGGCCGCTACGCCACCCTGTGGCGCAGCTTCACCGGCGAACAGGAGCCGGTGACGGTCTGACGGAAAGGGCCCGGGGGCGGTCCGCGCCGCCCCCGGAGCATGAACTCCCCGGGACAAAGGGGCTGGTGGGAACCGGGTGCACCGATTAGGTTCGGCGCGACCACCCCACCCCACGGGAGAACACATGCGAAGAACCCTCGGACGGCTGGCCTCGCTCGCCGTCCTCATAGGCACGGTCGGCGCGGGCGCGGGCGCGGCCCCGGCACAGGCGGCGGCCCCCGCCCGGCCGGCGTCACCGGACATCAAGGACCGGCTGCTCGCCGTGCCCGGCATGAAGCTCGTCGAGGAGAAGCCGGTCGACGGCTACCGCTACCAGGGCTCGTCGCAGTGCGCCGGGTTCGGCCCGGTGGTGAAGCGATTCTGAGAAGTGCTCTGACGCGCCCCTTGGAGCGGACGGTTTTGCTGCTCAATGTACTGAGGGCGACCGATAGCGGGGCTCCGCCCACGAACCCGGCGAAGTACGAGCCGGACCACAGCTTGTTCGCGCGGTAGGAGTGCTGTACCAGGTCGGGGAACTCTTGCCGGAGGCGGCGGGAGGGCACGCTCTTGAGGGAGTTGACGAGTGTGGAGACGGCGGCCTTGGACGGGAATTCGGCCAGCTGACGCACGTGGTTTGTCTCGCCGTTGAACTCGGTCAGCTCGGTCTCGGAGTCCGCGCACACGTCACGCATGGCATCCTGGCGTCGCGTCAGGTACCGGTCATTGAACACGTTATGACGGTACTTCGTCACGAAAACCAAGTGTGCGTGCGTAAGGAACGGGCAATGTCTGCCAGTTCTGTTCTCTCCGCACTGAGCCATAAACCAGCTGTATTACGTTGATCGGCATGCAGCTTCGTTATGCCTTCCGTATCGAGCCGGGCCCCGGTCAGCGCATCGCGCTGAACCAGGCCTTTGGCTGCGCACGGGTGGTGTGGAACGACTGCCTTCGGGCACGGCGGGACGCACACATCGCGGGCCTGCCGTATCCGAAGTCGTCACAGTTGTCGAAGCGGTTCATCACCGAGGCGAAGCAGACCCCTCAGCGGGCATGGCTCGGGGAGGTGTCCGCTGTGGTGCTGCAACAGTCCCTGCGGGACCTGGGTACGGCGTACTCCAATTTCTTCGGGAGTATCAAGGGCACTCGCAAGGGGCCGAAGATCGGTGAGCCGCGCATGAAGACGAAGCGGGACAATCGGCAGGCCGTGAGGTTCACTGCCAATGCCCGCTGGTCGATCACAGCGGATGGAAAGCTGAATCTTCCCAAGATCGGTCCTGTGCGGGTCCGCTGGTCCCGCGTGCTGCCGTCCGTACCGTCCACCGTGACCGTGATCAAAGACTCGTCCGGCCGGTACTGGGCGAGCTTCATCGTGGAGACCGACCCGGCGGCCGAGATCCTGCCCCCGGTCGAAGGAGACCAGGGCATCGACCTCGGCCTGACCCAGCTGGAGTACAGGGCCAGCAGGTACGGCCGCACCCTCACCAAGGTGGACCGGGCGTTCCCGTCTTCCCAGGTGTGTTCCGCCTGCGGGCATCGCGACGGACCCAAGCCCCTGCATATCCGGGCATGGGCCTGCGACCGGTGCGGCACCCGACACGACCGCGACCACAACGCGGCGAAGAATGTGAAGGACGAAGGGCGGCGCATCCGCGCCGCATAGAGCAGCACCATCCACCCCCGGACCGGGGGCCCTTGCCGGGCAACCGGCAAGGTAAAAGCCTGCGGAGCGCACGTAAGACCAGGGTTTGCCCCGGCAGCGCGCACAACACCCACCAGCGTGGGGAGGAAACAGGAACCCAGCTCAAGGACGCCGACCGCACCAAGGCCACCGCCTCCCTCCTGACCTGGGCGGGCCTCCCGGCGAACGGCACCCCCGCCAAGGCCGCCGCCCCGTACGACAAGAAGCTCGACAAGCGGGAGCCGCGCCGGACGCCGGCCCCGCGCCCCTGACCCCGGCAGCCGGGGCGCGCCCCTTCCCGCGGCGCGCCCCGGCTGTCAGTACGTCAGCCCGTGCCCGATCGGGTACAGCTCCCGCCCAGGCTCATCGGCCCGCATCACCGGCACCGGCAACCGTCCCGACGGACGGCGCACCCCGGCGATCACCCGCGCCGCCGCCCGCAGCTCCACATCCGTCCACGAGTACGCGACCAGCGCCGCCCGCACCCCGGGCAGCCGCGCGATGTCGTACGGATGGTGGACGGCCAGCTGGACCACCGGCTTCCCGGACGCCGACAACGCCTCCACCAGAGTGCGCTGCGCGGTGTGCGTGGCGATGTCGTACGTGGCCGCCACCACCGCGTCGTGCTCCCGCAGCGCCCCCACCGCCCCCTCGATCGTCCCCGCGTCCGGCGCCGTCCCCGTGGGCAGCGCGGTGGTGGCGAACCCCAGCTCCCGCAGCGTGCCGGCCAGGACGCCGGTGGGCGGACCGCCGGTGCCGGACGGCGGGGCCGGGTCGGCGCCCACCACCAGCACCCGCCGCTCCCGGCGGCGGGAGAGCGGCAGCACCCGGCCGTCGTTGCGCAGCAGGGTGGTGGTGCGGTCCGCGATCCGGTCGGCCGCCGCCCGATGGGCCCAGGTGCCCACGACCCGCTCGACCGCCCGGTGCGAGGTGTACGGATCGGCGAAGAGACCACGCCGCTCCTTCAGCAGCAGGATGCGCAGCAGCTTGGCGTCGATCTCCCGCTCGGTCAGCTCACCGTCCCGCAGCGCCCGCAGCACGGCGGAGTGCGCGAGGGCGAGATCGGGCGGGTTGAGGAGCTGGTCGGCGCCCGCCTTCAGCGCCAGCACCGGCACCCGTTCGTCGCCGTACTTCTCCCGGACGCCCTGCATCCCGAGCGAGTCGGTCACCACCACCCCGCCGAAGCCGAGGCGTTCGCGCAGCAGCCCGGTGAGGACCGGGCGGGAGAGGGTGGCCGGGTCGCCGCTCGGGTCGAAGGCCGGTACGACGATGTGCGCCGACATCACACAGTCGATGCCCGCCGCGACGGCGGCCCGGAACGGCGGGGCGTCCAGCCGCTCCCACTCCTCGGCACTGTGCCCGATGCGCGGCAGCCCCACATGGCTGTCGGTGTCCGTGTCGCCGTGCCCGGGGAAATGCTTGGCGCAGGCCGCGACCCCGGCCTCCTGATAGCCGCTCACCTGCGCGGCCACCAGCCGGGACACGGCACGCGGGTCGGCGCCGAAGGAACGCACGCCGATGACCGGGTTGGCCGGGTTCACATTGACGTCGGCGTCCGGCGCGTAGTCCTGCCGCACCCCCATCGCGTACAGCTCCGCGCCGGCGATCCGGGCCGCCGTCCGGGCGTCCGCGCGGGAGCCGGACGCGCCGAGCGCCATCGCCCCGGGCAGAAGGGTGGCGGGCGCGCCGATCCGGGCGACCGTGCCGTGCTCCTGGTCCGTGGAGATCAGCACCGGGACGGGGACGCGCTGGGCGGCGGCGGCCCGCTGGATGCCGTCGGACAGCCCGGCGATCTGGTGCGGGTCGCGGGTGTTGTGCGCCCAGCCGAAGTAGATGATGCCGCCGACGTGGTACGTCGCGACGAGTTCGGCGGCGTCGGACACCCCGATCTCCGCGCGGTTCGCCGCCACGTCGGCCGGGTCCGGGTCGGTCGCGGAGTGCCCGTACACCCGCATCACGAACAGCTGCCCCGCCTTCTCCTCGGGCGTCATCCGCGCGATGAGACCACGCAACCGGGCCCGCACCTCGGGGAACGCGGACCGGGGCGTTTCGGCCCGCGCGGGGGCGGCACCGGCGGCGCAGGCGGCCGCCGCGGCGGCGGTGGTCAGGACGGTACGTCTGGAGTGCATCCGCGCTCCTTCCGGGGGCGTCCCCAGGCTGGAGAAAAGTGCCGTGAAGACACGCATAACCGGAAAAGAGGTGCCGGTCAACGACCGGGGGAGGGGGTGGCGGGGGGACGGGGAGCGGGCTGAGGGGGTGGGGAGGTGTGTGGGGGTCCGGCCGTCGGGTGGTGTCCGGTGGAGTGGTGACGGTGTGGCAGGGGCGTGGGGCGGGCCGGTCTTCCGGGGCGGCCGGTGGGCGTGGTGAGGGGGACGGGCACGGGGCCCGTACGCCTGGCCTTCCGGCGGCGGTCGCCGTCCTCCGGCCGCCCCGTCCTCCGGCCGGCGGACCCCGTCAGCCCCCGCGCCCGTCCTCCACCAGCCCCCGCAGATGCTCCCGCCCGGCCGCCAGCAGGTCCGGCAGCGGGGCCGCCTCCGGGTACCAGCGGCGTTCGTACTCCCAGCACACCCAGGGGCCCGCGTCGTCGGTCTCCACCGCCGCGTCCACCGGGGCGGTGCCACGCCGGTGGGCGGCCAGGCAGGCGGCGAGGGGGACGGTCCCGGCGCCGAGTGCGAGGGGTGTGCGGTCGTCCGCCGACGCGACGTCCTTGACCTGCACATAGCCGAGGTAGGGCGCGAGCGCGGCCTCGGTGTCGGCCGGGGCCTCGCCGCCGAGGACGGTGTGCAGGACGTCCCACAGCGCGCCGACACAGCGGTGGCCGACGGCGCCCAGGACCCGGGCGACGTCCGCGCCGGTGGGATGGGAGTCATGGGTCTCCAGCAGCACCCGTACGCCCCGGTCGG
>NZ_JCANQV010000310.1:0-6365 GCF_059553635.1 Candidatus Streptomyces philanthi | reverse complement strand
CGATGTCGATGATCCCGCCGCAGGTCAGCCCGACCGCGAAGGCGTCCTCGTCGCTGTAGCCGAAGGTTTCCAGGGCCGGTTCGCCCGAACGCAGGACGTCCTGGCACAGCGTGTAGACCGCGCCCTCCACGCATCCGCCGGAGACCGAGCCGACCGCCGTCCCGTCGGTGTCGACGGCGAGGGCGGCGCCGGGCAGGCGCGGCGCGCTGCCCCGGACGGCGACGACGGTGGCCACCGCGAAGTCGCGGCCCTGCCCGACCCACCGGTGCAGTTCTTCGGCGATGTCCAGCATGGTGGTCTCCTCACGGGCGGTCGGCCGACGGCTCGGTGGGCTCGTGGTTCATGGTGCCTGGCTCCCGGGTGTCGTGGGGCCGCTCGGGGGTCCCGGGCGGCTCATCCGGTGCCGGTCAGGTGCTCGGGGCGTACCGGCGTGCGGTTCAGTTCCAGCCCGGTGGCGTTCCGGATGGCCGCGAGGACGGCCGGGGTCGAGGAGAGGGTGGGGGCCTCGCCGACGCCGCGCAGTCCGTAGGGGGCCCGGTCGTCGGCGAGTTCGAGGACGTCGACGGGGAGGGCGGGGGTGTCGAGGATGGTGGGGATGAGGTAGTCGGTGAAGGAGGGGTTGCGCACCTTCGCCGTCCGGGGGTCGACGAGGATCTCCTCCATGACGGCGACGCCCAGCCCCTGGGTGGTGCCGCCCTGGATCTGCCCGACGACGGCCTGCGGGTTGAGCGCCCTGCCGACGTCCTGCGCGCAGGCCAGCTCGACGACCTTGACCAGGCCCAGTTCGGTGTCCACCTCGACCACCGCCCGGTGTGCGGCGAACGAGTACTGCACATGGCCGTTGCCCTGGCCGGTGACCAGGTCGAACGCCTCGGTGGGCCGGTGCCGGAACTCCAGCTCCAGATCGATCGCCGCGTCCCCCAGGACGTCCGCCAGCTCCGCCAGCACCTCCCCGCCGTCGGTGACGACCTTGCCGTCCTCCAGCAGCAGTTCGGCCGTCGCCCACGCCGGGTGGTACGTCCCGAACGCGCGGCGCCCCCGTTCCAGCACCTCCTCGCGCACCGCCTCGCAGGTGTGCTTGACCGCGCCACCGGTCATGTACGTCTGCCGGGAGGCGGAGGTGGAGCCGGCGGAGCCGACGCGGGTGTCGGCCGGGTGGAGGGTGACCTGGCGGACGCCCAGTTCGGTGCGGGCGATCTGGGCCTGGACCGTCACCCCGCCCTGGCCCACCTCCGCCGCCGCGGTGTGCACGGTGGCGACCGGTTCGCCGCCGACGACCTCCAGGCGGACCCGGGCGGTGGAGTAGTCGTCGAAGCCCTCGGAGAAGCCGACGTTCTTGATCCCGACGGCGTAGCCGACCCCGCGCACCACGCCCTCGCCGTGGGTGGTGTTGGACAGCCCGCCGGGCAGTGCCCGTACGTCGGCGCCCTCGCCCGCGGCCAGCCACTGCCGTTCGGGCGGCATCGGCAGCGCCTTGACCCTGCGCAGCAGTTCGGCGACGGGCGCCGGGGACTCGACGGGCTGGCCGGTCGGCATCAGCGTGCCCTGTTCCATGGCGTTGCGCCGCCGGAACTCCACCGGGTCCATGCCGAGCCGCGCGGCGAGCTTGTCCATCTGCGCCTCGTAGGCGAAGCACGCCTGGACGGCGCCGAAGCCGCGCATCGCCCCGCACGGCGGGTTGTTGGTGTAGAGGGCGAGCGCCTCGATGTCGACGTCGTCGACGGCGTAGGGGCCGACGGACAGGGAGGCGGCGTTGCCGACGACGGCCGGGGAGGAGGAGGCGTAGGCGCCGCCGTCCAGCACGATGCGGCAGGTGACGTGGGTGAGCCTGCCGTCGGCGGTGGCGCCGTGCTCGTAGCGGAGGGTCGCGGGGTGCCGGTGGACATGGCCGAAGAAGGACTCGAAGCGGTCGTAGACCATCTTGACGGGTTTGCCGGTACGCAGGGCCAGCAGACAGGCGTGGATCTGCATCGACAGGTCCTCGCGGCCGCCGAACGCGCCGCCGACCCCGGCGAGCGTCATCCGCACCTTCTCCGGGGGCAGCCCCAGTACCGGCGCCATCTGCCGCAGGTCGGAGTGGAGCCACTGGGTGGCGATGTACAGGTCGACGCCGCCGTCCTCGGCGGGCACCGCGAGGCCGGACTCCGGGCCGAGGAACGCCTGGTCCTGCATGCCGAAGACGTACTCGCCGGTGACGACGACGTCCGCGCGCCGCGCCGCGGCGGCCGCGTCGCCGCGGACGACGGGCTGGCGGTGGACGATGTTGGGGTGCGGGACATGCGCGGCGTAGTGGTCGCGGCGTTCCTCGTGGACGAGGGGTGCGCCTTCGGCGAGGGCGGTGGCCTCGTCGGTGACGACGGGCAGTTCGCGGTACTCGACCTTGATCTTGGCGGCGGCGCGGCGGGCGGTCTCGGGGTGGTCGGCGGCGACCAGGGCCACCGGCTCGCCGTGGTGGCGGACCTTGCCGTGGGCGAGCACGGGGGTGTCGGAGAGCTCCAGCCCGTACGTGGTGCGGCCGGTGGGCAGGTCGTCGTGGGTGAGGACGGCGTACACGCCCGGTTGGGCCAGTGCCTCGGCGGTGTCGAGGGAGACGATCTCGGCGTGGGCGACGGTGGAGCGGAGTGTGTGGCCCCACAGCATGTCCTCGTGCCACATGTCCGAGGAGTACGCGAACTCGCCGGTGACCTTGAGGGTGCCGTCGGGCCGCGGCACGGACTCGCCGATGCCGGCCCTGGTCCTGCCGCCCTGGGTGAGATGTCCGGGGGCGCGGGTGACGTCCGCCATGGTCAGGCCCCCTCTCCGGCGGCCGGGGACGGCGCCGCGGTACGGGCGGCCGCCAGCCGGACCGCGTCGAGGATCTTCTCGTAGCCGGTGCAGCGGCACAGGTTGCCGGAGAGCGCCTCGCGGATGTCGGCGTCCGTCGGGGAGGGGTTGCGCTCCAGCAGGTCGTCGGCGGCGACCAGCAGTCCGGGGGTGCAGAAGCCGCACTGGACGGCGCCGGCGTCGAGGAACGCCTGCTGGACGGGGGCCGGCGCGCCGGGGGCGCCGGCCTGCCCGCCGGCCCCGGCGCGCTGCCGGGCGAGGTCCGCGAGTCCTTCGACGGTGACGACCTCGCGGCCCTCCGCCTGGCCCGCGGCGACCAGGCAGGCGCACACCGGCACCCCGTCGAGACGTACCGTGCAGGAGCCGCATTCGCCCTGCTCGCAGGCGTTCTTGGAGCCCGGGAGGCCCAGCCGCTCGCGCAGGACGTACAGCAGGCTCTCCCCCTCCCAGACGTCGTCGGCCGTGTGCGCGCGGCCGTTGACGGTGATGTTCACGCGCATGCCGTGCTCCTCTCCCCTCCGCGGTAGGCGTCCCAGGTCCAGCCCAGGGTGCGGCGGGCCATCACCCCGACGGCGTGCCGCCGGTAGCGGGCACTGCCGCGTACGTCGTCGATCGGCCGGCAGGCGCCGGCGGCCAGTTGGGCGAAGTGCCGGGCCACGGACGGCGGGACGGGCCCGCCCGAGTCCCACAGCCCCTCCTCCTCCAGCGCGGCGTTCAGGAACTCCTCGGCCTCCTTCGCCCGTACGGGGGTGGGGGCGGCCGAGCCGATGCCGGTGCGCACGGTGCGGGTGGCGGGGTGCAGGGCCAGGGCGAACGCGCAGACCGCGATGACCATGGCGTTGCGGGTGCCGACCTTGGAGAACTGCTGCGGCCCGTCGGCCCGGGGCAGGTGCACGGCGCGGATGAGTTCGTCGGGCTTCAGGGCGTTGCGCTTGACGCCGACATAGAACGCGTCGACCGGGATCATCCGGCGGCCGCGCACCGACTCGGCCTCGACCATGCCGCCGGAGGCCAGCAGCGCGGGGTGGGCGTCGCCGGCCGGGGAGGCGGTGCCGAGGTTGCCGCCGACGCCGCCGCGGTTGCGGATCTGCGGGGAGGCGATGGTGTGCGAGGCCAGGGCGAGGCCGGGCAGTTCGGTGCGCAGGTTCTCGATGATGCGGGTGTAGGGGACCGAGGCGCCCAGCCGTACGGTGTCCGTGCCGACCTCCCATTCGGCCAGTTCGCCGATGCGGCTGAGGTCGAGGAGGCGGCGGGGGCGCCGGTGGTCGAAGTTGATCTCGACCATGACGTCCGTTCCGCCCGCGAGGGGCACGGCGTCGGGGTGTTCCGCCTTGGCGGCGAGCGCCTCCTGCCAGCCTGCGGGGCGAAGGAAGTCCATTGCGGGGCCCTCTTCCACGAATCGGGTGCGACGGCGGGCCCGCCGTCCCGGGAGGACGGGCCCAACGGCCCTGGACACCGTGCGCTCCCGTGTCCTTTTCCCTGCCGTTGAGGCAAGTCAACGCGCGGTGCGGCCCCCGGGTGCAGTCACCGAAACCATGAAGCGGTTGGCTGGCCAGGGCGTATGTCTTGTAGATTCGAACGAACGGCGGGGTGCAGAAACCTCGCGGCATTCCACCGGTAACACGAGAAGCACAGATCGGCGGGCGAGGCATGCGGCTCCGCACACTCCTGGAGACACCACCCCTGGGCCTTCGGCTGCTCGGGGGCGAGGACGAGCTGGAGCGCACGGTGCGCGGGGTGATGACCACCGACCTGCGCGACCCCAGCCGTTATCTCTCGGGCGGCGAGCTGGTCCTCACGGGGCTGGCCTGGCGGCGTGAGCCGGCCGACTCCGAGCCGTTCGTCCGCATCCTGGTCGCGGCGGGTGTCGCCGGGCTCGCGGCGGGCGAGGCGGAGCTGGGCGCGGTTCCCGGCGATCTGGTGGAGGCGTGCGCCCGGCACCGGCTGCCGCTGTTCTCCGTCGTCGAGGACGTCTCGTTCGCGTCGATCACCGAGTACGTCGTCCGGCAGGTCTCCGGCGAACGCGCCGGAGATCTGGCCGCCGTCGTCGAACGGCACCGGCGGCTGATGACCTCGGGCCCGGCGGGCGGCGGCCCGGAGGTCGTCCTGGACCTCCTCGGCTCCGACCTGGACCTGCGGGCCTGGGTGCTCTCCCCCACCGGCCGGCAGATCGCCGGTTCCTCCCTGGCGGGCGACGCCACCCGGCTGCCCGACGAGGTGGCCGCGCGGCTGGCCGGCGAGCACCTGGCCGCCACCCGCGCCGGGCGCCGCGGCCCGCACCGCGTCACCGCCGGCACCACCACGTACTCCCTCTTCCCCGTCCGCCAGGACGACGGCGACCCGCGCGCCACCCTGCTGTCGGACTGGCTGCTGGCCGTCGAGGCGGACGCCGACGACTGGCCCGAGGAGCGCCTGGACCTGCTGCACGGCGTCACCCAGCTGATCGCCGTGGAACGCGACCGTCGCGAGGCGGCGCGCGCGGTGCGCAGACGGCTCGCCCAGGAGGTGCTGGAACTGGTGCAGTCGGGCGCCCAGCCCACCGAGATCGCGGCCCGGCTGCGGGTGGCGGCGCCGGTCCTGCTGCCGGGGCTGGGGACCGCCCCGCACTGGCAGATCGTGGTCGCCCGGGTCGAGTGGGAGGGCGGCGACGTGCCCGCCGGGCCGGTCGCCCAGGCCCTGCTGGAGGAGATGCTGGCCGACCCGTCCGCCACGGGGCCGGAGTCCGGCGACCGGATCGCCGTCGCCCACACCGGCGACGAGGCGGTGGCACTGCTCGCGCTGCCGGCCCTCGGCGACGAGCCGGGCGAGCGGGCCGCCACCGGCCTGGACGCCGCCGGGCTGCTCGCCCTCGCCCGGGAGCCGCTGGGCCTCGGGCTGGGTGACGACGGTCGGCTGACGATCGGCGTCAGCGCCTCCGTGCACTCCGCCGAGGGACTGCGCGGCGCCCTGGAGGAGGCCCGGCACGCCCGCCGGGTCGCGGCCGCCCGGCCCGGCCGGGTCTGCGCGGCCGGGCACGAGGAGCTGGCCTCGCACGTGCTGCTGCTGCCGTTCGTCCCGGACGACGTGCGCCGCGCCTTCACGGCCCGGCTGCTGGACCCGCTGCGGGACTACGACCGCAGGCACCGCGCCGAGCTGATCCCCACGCTGGAGGCGTTCTTGGACTGCGACGGTTCCTGGACGCGCTGCGCCACCCGCCTCCACCTCCACGTCAACACCCTCCGTTACCGCGTCGGCCGCATCGAACAGCTCACCGGACGCGATCTGTCACGGCTGGAGGACAAGCTGGACTTCTTCCTGGCCCTGCGGATGAGCTGAGGGACGCGGGGGCGCGCGGCGCCTGGACGCCCGCCCGGCCGTCCTGCCGGGGTACGCGGAGCCGTTCTCCCCAGGGCGTTCGGCCCTGTCCCCCGCTCCCGGCGGCACCGCGTGCCGCGCCCTGCCCGGACGGCGGGCGCAGGCGCCCCTCCCCCGCCCGGTGACGGCCTTCCCCGTCATCGGGCGGTCCCGTCCTCCGCCAGGTGTCCGCACCGTTCTCCGTCAGC
>NZ_JCANQV010000309.1:0-6391 GCF_059553635.1 Candidatus Streptomyces philanthi | reverse complement strand
GCCGCCGCCCGCCCGGCGCAGCAGCCGGCCCGGCGGATCTCCGCCTCGCCCACCGCCTGGGCGCTCGCCGTCTTCTTCGGCCTCCAGGCCACCGGCGCGTACATCACCATGGGCTGGATGCCGCAGATCTTCCGCGACGCCGGGGTCCCGGCGGGCACCGCGGGCGTGCTGCTCGCCGTGACGATGGCGATGGGCATACCCCTGTCGTTCGTCCTGCCGCGGCTGGCGGCCCGGATGCGGCACCAGGGGCCGCTGGCGGTCGGCCTCGGCGTGTGCGGCCTGGCGGGGTACACCGGCCTCTACCTCGCCCCGGCGTCCGGCGCCTGGGCGTGGGTGACGCTGATGGGCATCTCCAACTGCGCCTTCCCGCTGGCCCTGACGATGATCGGGATGCGGGCCGGCAGCCCCGCGGGCGTCGTCAGGCTGTCGGCCTTCGCGCAGAGCGTCGGCTATCTGATCTCGATCCCCGGCCCGCTGCTCGTCGGCACGCTCTACCAGCACAGCGGCGGCTGGGGCGCGCCGATCGCCCTGATGGCCGGACTGATGACGGCGCAGATCGCGGTCGGCGCGCTCGCCGGGCGGGACCGCAGGATCGAGGACGAGGGCTGAGTGCGACACTGGGCCCATGTCTGTACTGGAACCGAATCCGCAGGGCGGCCACAAGAAGCTGCTCCTGGTCCTGGGCGCCATGCTGGGCGTCACCGTCGTCGTCGCCGTGATCGCGAGCATCGCGGCCGGCTGACGGCCCCGTAGGGGGAGGGAGGGGCCCGACCCCGGTCCCCCCGGGGCCCGGTCTCAGGGGTACGTCGGGGGTTTCCCCGATGGAACGGCCCGCCGGGCCCCGTAACGTCGGAGACAGACGGCCCGCCGCAGGCGGCGCACCGCGGCGGCGGGCCGGTCCCCGAAGCACCACGGAGGCGATTCCATGTCAGCCGTCGCACGCCGCACCTCCGCATCCGCGGCGGACGGCTCCGGCACCCGGCTTCCGTGGTGGGCGCTCGCCCTGCCGGTCATCTCCTTCATCGCGCTGCTCCCGCTCATGGCGTCGTCCGTCCCGGCGGGAGCGGCGGGCAGGGCGGGCGCGTCCGTGGTCACCGGCGGTCTGTGGGAGTTCTTCCTGGAGCTGGCGCGCCGTACGGGCCTCCTCGGCTGAGCACCCTCGCGGCCGCTCGGCACACGCCGGGGAAGCGCCCCAACACCCCGCGCCGCCCGCCGCCTTTCGTGCGAAGCTGGAAGGCATGAGCGTCGATACACCTCGCCGGATTGTCCTTCTCCGACACGCCAAGGCCGCCTGGTCGCAGGACGACGACCACGAACGTCCGCTCGCCGACCGCGGCCGCAAGGACGCGCCGGCCGCCGGCCGCCGTCTGGCCGGGGCCGGGATCACCCCCGACCTCACCCTCTGCTCGACCGCCCTGCGGACCCGCGAGACCTGGAAGCTGTTCGTCGGCGAACTGCCGCAGCGCCCCAGGACCGTGTACGACGAGCGCCTCTACGAGGCTTCGCTCGGCGAGCTGATCGCGGTGCTGAACGAGGTCTCCGACGAGGTCGGTGACCTGCTGGTGGTCGGCCACAACCCCGGTGTGCACGCGCTGGCGGACGCGCTCGCCGGCGAGGCGGAGGACGATCTGCTGCCCCGGATGAACCGCGGGGGCTTCCCCACGGCGGCGATGGCCGTGATCGAGTTCAACGGTTCGTGGAAGTCGGTGGAGCACGGCGTCGGCCGGCTCACCGCCTACTGGCCGCCGCACGAGTGACCCGTTCCGGGACGTACGACGGGCCCCGGCGACGCTCGCGCCGGGGCCCCGTGCCGTCCCGCGGGCTCAGCCGACGTGGGTGTCGGCCGCCTCGACCTCCTCGCGGGTGACGCCGAGCAGATAGAGCACGGTGTCCAGGAACGGCACGTTCACCGCCGTGTGGGCGGCCTCGCGGACCACCGGCTTGGCGTTGAACGCGACGCCCAGACCCGCGGCGTTGAGCATGTCCAGGTCATTGGCGCCGTCGCCGATCGCGACGGTCTGGTCCAGCGGCACCCCGGCCTGCGCCGCGAACCGCCGCAGCAGCCGGGCCTTGCCCGCCCGGTCCACGATGTCGCCGGTCACCCGGCCGGTCAGCTTGCCGTCCACGATCTCCAGCGTGTTGGCGGAGGCGAAGTCCAGCCCCAGCTCCTCCTGGAGCGCGTCCGTGACCTGCGTGAACCCGCCCGAGACGACACCGACCTGGTAGCCGAGCCGCTTCAGCGTCCGCACCAGGGTCCGGGCCCCGGGCGTCAGCCGCACCTCCTTGCGCACGGTCTCCACCACCGAGGCGTCCAGCCCGGCGAGCAGCGCCACCCGGGCGTGCAGCGACTGCTCGAAGTCCAGCTCCCCGCGCATCGCCCGCGCGGTGACCTCGGCGACCTGTGCCTCGCACCCCGCGTGCGCCGCGAACAGCTCGATGACCTCGTCCTGGATGAGCGTGGAGTCCACGTCCATCACCACCAGCCGCCGGGCCCGGCGCTGGAGCCCGGACGCGACCACCGCCACGTCCACCCCCAGCTTCGCCGCCTCCGTCGCCAGCGCGCTGCGCAGCACCTCCGTCGGCACGCCCGAGACCGCGAACTCCACGGCGGTGACCGGGTACTTGGCGAGCCGGAAGATACGGTCGATGTTGCCGCCGGTGGACGTTATGGCGGCGGTGATCGCCGCGGTGGACCCGGCGGTCAGCGGGTGGCCGAGCACCGTGACGTGCGAACGGCCGGTGCCGCGCGGCCGGTTGTCGCCCCGGCCGGAGATGATCTCGGCCTGGAGGTGCAGCGACTCGGCCCAGCTGTGGACGGTGGCCCGCAGATCGCCCTCGGAGGAGCCGGTGACGCCGGCGGACGGGGAGGGCGCGGTGACCAGCGCGCACAGCACTATGCGGCCACGGGTCACGACCTGCTCGATGTCCACGACATCGACGGAGTAGGCGGCGAGGGTGTCGAAGAGACCTGCGGTGATGCCGGGCCGGTCCTTCCCGAAGATCTTCACGAGGAGGGTCGGTACGTCATCGCCCGGTACGGCGGTGGCAGGAGGGATCTGCGATGCGCTCATGGTGCCTTTACGGTAACCGCCGGGGCGTCGCGTCCGTACACCTGTCCGGCCTTCGGGCCGCCCGGCGAGGCGCCCGGAATGCCGGGAACGGGGGATCGGAGGCATTCCCCGCCGCTGCTCCGGCTCTGCACGGAAGTGTCCCCGGGCGGCGGGCGGAGCCGCCCGTCCCCCGGCGCCGTCCCGGTTTCCGGTCCGGGCCTTGATCCTGAAATAGTTCCTCCCGATGTTCGCCATCCTCGGTCTTCACGCACTGGGCGTCACTCGGGGGCTATGCAATGGGGCAGGGAGTGCCTGATCTCGTACTCGAATCGAACGGAAGAACCTGGACGCTCGACCCGTCGCGGTCCTACGCCGTGGGCCGTGATCCGCAGGGCGACGTGGTGCTCGACGACGCCAGGGTCTCGTGGCGCCATGCCGTTGTCCGCTGGGCGGGGCACGGCTGGGTCGTGGAGGACCAGGGCAGCACCAACGGCACCTATGTGCAGGGGCAGCGGATCCAGCACACGGAGATAGGCCCCGGTTCGGCCGTACGGCTGGGCAACGCCACGGACGGCCCCCCGCTGAACCTGGCGGCGGCCACCGCGCCGACCCCCGAGGCCCTCCAGGCGCAGTTCCTCACCGCGCCGATGCAGGTGGTCGGGCAGAACGGGCAGATACCCCCCGTACGGCACGGCGGCCAGGCGTACGCCCCGCGGCAGCGGCAGGACCCCTCCCCGGCGCAGGCCCGCGAGGCGCAGGACGCCCCCGCGGCGGGCGGCGACCGCTCCCCGACCACCTTCCACCGCCTGGACCTCGGCCGGGTCATGCGCATCGGCCGCGCGCTGGAGAACGACCTGGTCGTCTCCGACCTCCAGGTCTCCCGCCACCACGCGGAGTTCCGGGCCACGCCCGACGGCCGCTACGAGATCCGCGACCTCGGCAGCCACAACGGCACCTACGTCAACGGTGAGCCGGTGCCGCGCTCCGGCACCACCGTGATCGGCCCGAACGACATCATCGGCGTCGGCCACTCCACGTTCCGGCTGGTCGGCGACCGCCTGGAGGAGTTCGTCGACACCGGAGAGGTCACCTTCTCCGCCCGCCACCTGACGGTCACCGTCGACGGCGGCAAGAAGATCCTCCGGGACGTGTCCTTCGGCGCCCCCGAGAAGTCACTGATCGCCGTCATCGGCCCGTCCGGCTCCGGCAAGTCGACGCTGCTCAAGGCGCTGACCGGCTACCGCCCCGCCGACCGGGGCGACGTCCTCTACGACAACCGCAACCTCTACAAGCAGTTCGCCGAGCTGCGCCAGCGCATCGGCCTGGTGCCGCAGGACGACATCCTCCACAAGGAGCTGTCCGTCCAGAAGGCGCTGCGCTACGCCGCCAAGCTCCGCTTCCCCGGCGACACCGCCGAGGCCGAGCGCGAGGCCCGGATCGGGGAGGTGCTGCGCGAGCTCAAGCTCCACGTCCACAAGGACAAGAAGATCAGTTCGCTCTCCGGCGGCCAGCGCAAGCGCGTCTCGGTCGCCCTCGAACTGCTCACCAAGCCGTCGCTGATCTTCCTGGACGAGCCCACCTCGGGCCTCGACCCGGGCATGGACCGCGACGTCATGAAGCTGCTGCGCGACCTGGCCGACGACGGGCGCACCGTCCTCGTCGTCACCCACTCGGTCGCCGAGCTGGGCCTGTGCGACAAGCTGCTGGTGATGGCGCCCGGCGGCGGGGTGGCCTACTTCGGCCCGCCCGAGGAGGCGCTGAACTTCTTCCAGTACGAGAGCTGGGCGGACGTCTTCTCCGCGTTCGAGAACTACCGCGACTACGACTGGGCGGGCCGCTGGCGCGGTTCCCCGCACTACCAGATGTACGCGGCGGACATCGAGGCGGTCGCCGCGCAGTCCGAGCAGATCCAGCCGCCGCCCGCCCGGATGCAGAAGTCCCAGGGCTGGGGCGTCCAGCTGTGGACGCTGATGCGGCGCTATGTCTCGGTCCTCGCCTCCGACCGCGGCTTCCTCGCCCTGATGGTGCTGCTGCCCGCGGTGCTCGGCGTGGTGTCGATGCTGATCCCCAGCGACCACGGCTTCGCGTACGGCCCGGAGAGCCGGCACTACACCAACCGCGACGCGGGAACGATCATGCTGATCCTCGCCGTGGGCATGTGCTTCTCCGGAGCGGCCAACTCCGTGCGCGAACTGATCAAGGAGCGGATCATCTACGAGCGCGAACGGGCCACCGGCCTGTCGCGTTCGGCGTATCTGATGTCGAAGGTGATCGTGCTCGGCGCGGTCACCGCCGTCCAGGGCGTGATCATCTCGGTGATCGGCTTCTGGACCCGGAACATGCCCGCCGACGGGCTGATCTTCCGGAGCATGCCCGCCATCGAGATGGCGCTCGCGGTCATCGCGCTGGGCCTCACCTCGATGATGTTCGGCCTGATCATCTCGTCGCTGGTGAGGACCGCCGAGAAGACCATGCCGCTGCTGGTCATGTTCGCCATCGTCCAGGTCGTGTTCACCGGTGTCCTCTTCCAGCTCTACGACACCGTGGGCGTGGCGCAGCTGTCCTGGCTGATGCCCTCGCGCTGGGCCGTCGCCGCGATGGGCGCGACCGCGGACATGAACACCCTGCTGCCCTGGCAGCCGGCCGACCTGGAGAAGCACATCCCGGCCAACCCCGACCCGCTGTGGAAGCACCAGACCGGCGTCTACGTGATGGACATGATCATCCTGATCGCGCTGGGCGTCGCCCTCGCGTTCGTCGTGGCCCGGCTGCTGCGGCGGCACGAACCGGAGGTCATGCGCAAGTGACGCGCTGACCGCACAACGGCGCCGAGGGGCGGCACCCGTAGCAGGGTGCCGCCCCTCGGCGCCGTTGGGGCGTGAGGAAACGGCTCAGTAGGCCGAGTTGACGTTGTCCATGGAGCCGTACCGGGCCGCGGCGTAGTTGCACGCGGCGGTGATGTTGGCGACCGGGTCGTAGATGTCCCAGGAGGTGCCGGGCACGTGGTACGCCTGGAAGGTCGGCGCGATCACCTGGAGCAGGCCCTTGGACGGGACGCCGTTGCGGGCGTTGATGTCCCAGTTGTTGATGGCCGCCGGGTTGCCGCTCGACTCGCGCATGATGTTGCGGTGGATGCCGTGGTACGAGCCGGGGATGCCGTGCCGCGCCATGACGTCCAGCGACTCCCGGATCCAGCCGTCCAGGGTGTTCGGGTAGGTCTTGGCGACCTCCGTCTTCACCGCGGCGACCGGGGCGGCGTCGAGGGCGACCCGCTCGGTGGAGCGGTTCGCGGCCGGTATCCCGCCACGCTCCTTCACGGACTTCACGGCGGCGGCCTTGAC
>NZ_JCANQV010000308.1:0-6420 GCF_059553635.1 Candidatus Streptomyces philanthi | reverse complement strand
GGGTCCGGTCGCTGACGCGGTGCGCGGGTGCCCGCCCCGGTGGGCGGCACCCGCGCCGCGGCCGTTCAGCCGTCCTGCCGGGTGAGTCCTTCGGCCAGCAGCGTCCCGCCGTTCCAGCAGACCCCGACCTGGCGGTAGTACGCGCCGATCGGCTCCTCGACGGTGAGGGCGGCCAGCTCCTCCGTGGGCGCCTCGAAGAGTTCCAGTTCCGCGTCGCCCGCCCATGCCTGCCCGCCCTCGGCGGAGGCGGCGCCGGAGGCGATGAGTTCGTCGAGGGCGAGGCCCTTGCCCGGTTCGACCGAGGGCAGCCAGCGGTGGTGTGCCATCGGGTGGCCGTTGACGAAGCCGTTGCTCTCGGACGGTTCGCGCAGGGTCACCACGGCCTGGGCGAGGCGGCGGTCGGCGGCGGCGAGGGTGGCACCGAAGGCCGCGCCGGCCTCGATGCGCGGTGCGGGCCCGTAGGGGTGCGGGCGGGTCAGGTGGATCGAGCCGAGCTTCTTGGGGTAGCCCTGGTGGTTGCCGCGGGCGATCGCGAAGTCCTTGTCGACCCAGATGTACACGCAGCGCGAGTAGGTGATGCCGCGGAAGGCGCAGCGCACCACGGCGAAGCACTCCTTGTACTGGCCGCGGACGGGGTCGAGCAGTTCCTCCCGCGAGGTGCCGCAGGACTGCCAGTCGGCCCAGATCAGCGCCACCGCGCCGGGGTCCTCCTCGGCGGGTTCCAGGGGGTCGGGCAGGAGGGCGGCGACGCGGGCGGGGTCGGTGCGGTACTCGACGGTGAGCAGGTCGCCGGAGTAGTACCAGGGCGGGGCGGGGACCAGGGACGAGCGCCCGGTGGCGGTCTTGGGCGGGAAGAATCCGCGGACGGTGGGCACGGCGCCTCCTCGGAACGGAAAGTCGTTTGGGCCCGTACGTTATGCCGGACGGGGCGACTTGTCACGACCACCCGGCGCACACCCCTGTCCGCACTCCGGAAACGTGCGGGCAATTCCGCCGCCACCCCTTGTGCACCTCACCCACCCTCCATACTGTTTGATCCCAAACGACAGCCGTGTCGTGTGCCGGGCCTCCTGCCTCCCTCCCCCGGGCACGCCACCGCCCTTCCGTCGCCCGTCGTCACACCCGCCGTCCCGTCCCGATCACCCGCAGAAAGGCTGGGGTCCGGTGAGCGAACCTTCCCACGAGCACTCCCCCGCGCAGACCGCCCGCGCACTGTCCGAGCAGGGCATCGACATCGTGCGCGTCGTCTACCCCGACCTCACCGGCGCCGACCGGGCCCGCGACATCCTCACCGGCCACCTTCCCGACGCCTGCGGACACGGTCTCTCCTTCTGCCGCGCCGTCTACCACACCAGCCCGCAGGGCGATGTGATCCCCGTCGCCGGAGGGCTCGACGCCGGGCTCCCCGACATCACCGTGCGCCCCGACCTCACCACCGTCACCCCGCTGCCCTGGGAGCCCGGCGTCGCCTGGTGCCTCGGCGACGCGGGCGACCCCGCGACCGGCGGCCCGGCCGTCGAATCGCCCCGCGATGTCCTGCGCGCCGTCCTCGCGCACACCGCCGACCTGGGCCTGCACCCGGTGATCGGCCCGGAGCTGGAGTACTACCTGTGCGAGCCGGACCCCTCGGCGGCCACCGGCTGGTCCCCGTACGCGCCCGAGCCCGGCAACGTCTACACCGCCGGCCGCCGCGGCGACCCGGACGGCCATCTCGTCGCCACGCTGCGGAAGCTGCGGGACCTGGACCTCGGTGTCACGGCCGGCAACCACGAGTTCGGCAGCGGGCAGTTCGAGATCAACCTGACGCACTCCGCCGCGCTGGACGCCGCCGACCGCGCCTTCCTCTTCAAGGCCGCGGTCAAGGAGATCGCCCGCACCGAGGGCCGGCTCGCCACCTTCATGGCCAAGCCCTTCAACGGCGAGGGCGGCTCCGGCTTCCACCTCCACCTCTCCCTGGTGGACGACGAGGGCCGCAACGTCTTCGCCGGCCCCGGCGACGCCCACGGCCTCTCCGCCACCGCACGGCACGCCGTCGCCGGCATCCTCACCCACGCCCCGGCGCTCGCCGCCCTGCACAATCCGACCGTCAACTCGTACAAGCGCTTCGGCCCCGACACCCTCGCGCCCTGGCTGATCGACTGGGGGCTGGACAACCGCAGCGCGATGCTGCGCGTCCCGCCGGAGCGCGGTGACGGCACCCGGCTGGAGCTGCGGCTCGGCGACTCCACCGCCAACCCCTATCTCGCCGTCGCCTCCGCCGTCGCCGCCGTCGCCCTCGGCATCCGCGACAAGCTCGACGCCCCCGCCCCGCTGGACGGCTACGGCTACCGCGCCGACGTCTCTCCCCGCCTCCCGGACTCCCTGGGCACCGCCCTGGACGCGCTGACCGCCGACACCGCGCTGACCGGCCTCCTCGGCGAGGGTTTCACCGCGTCCTTCCTCTCCTACAAGCGCGACGAACTCGCCCGCTTCCAACGGCACGTCACCGACTGGGAGTTCCGCGAGTACGCCCGCATGCTCTGACCCGTACCGCCGCACCCTGGAGCGCCCATGACCACCGCCACCACCACGACGACGCCCGCGCCCCTCCCCCTCTCCGACGTCGACCTCGCCGACCACGACCGCTTCACCGACGGCGAGACGCCCTGGCGGATGTTCGACACCCTGCGCCGCGAGGACCCCGTCCACTGGCAGCCGGAACCCGCCCCCAACCACGGCTTCTGGGCCGTCACCCGGCATGCCGACATCGTGCGCGTCGACCGCGACCCGGAGACCTTCACCTCCACCCGCTTCACCAACCTGGAGGAGGTCGACGACGACCAGATCGCGATCCGCCGCTCCCTCCTGGAGACCGACGGGCTGCGCCACCAGGCCATGCGCCGGCTGCTCCAGAAGCAGTTCACCCCGCGCGCCGTCGCCGCGTACGGGGACTTCCTGCGCGGGCTGACCGCGCGGACGCTGGACGCGGCGCTCGCCAAGGGCACCTTCGACTTCGTCCGCGAGGTCTCCGCCGACTTCCCCATCAATGTGCTCGCCCGGATGCTGGACGTCCCCCAGGAGGACACCCAGCAGCTCATCGACTGGGGCAACCGCATCATCGGCAACACCGACCCCGACTACGCCGATGTCCTCCTGGAGAGCGAGGAGAGCGAGCGCTACCGCGATCTGCCGTTCCGCAGCCCGGCGTCGCTCGAAGTCTTCGCGTACGGACGGGAGTTGGCCGCCAAGAGGCGCGGCGGCGACGGCACCGACCTGGTCAGCAAGCTCGTCAACCAGACGCCCTCGGACGGGGTGCCGCTGTCCAAGGAGGACTTCGACAACTACTTCCTGCTGCTGGTCGTCGCGGGCAACGAGACCACCCGGCACGCCATCTCGCACTCCATGCTCGCGCTGATGAACCACCCCCGGGAGATGGCCAGGCTCCAGGCCGACCCCTCGCTGATCCCGCAGGCCGTGGAGGAGTTCCTGCGCTGGGCCTCCCCCGTCTACCACTTCCGGCGCACCGCCACCCGCGACGTCGAGCTGGGCGGCAAGCGGATCAAGGAGGGCGACAAGGTGGTGCTGTGGTTCGCCTCCGGCAACCGCGACGACGCCGTCTTCGAGGACCCCTACCGCTTCGACGTCACCCGGCGCCCCAACGACCATGTCACCTTCGGCAAGGGCAGCCCGCACTTCTGCCTGGGCAACTCACTGGCCCGCCTGGAGATCCAGATCATGTTCGAGGAGCTGCTGCCCCGCCTCGCGGACATCCGCCCGGCCGGGCCCGTGCGCCGGGTCCGCTCCAACTTCGTCAACGGGATCAAGGAACTCCCCGTGACGGTCACCACCGTCTGACCGGCGCGGGCCCGCCTCAGCCGCCGGAGGTGTCCAGCTCGGCGTCCACGCCCACGCCCGCGCAGTCGTACGGGTCGTCCAGCCAGCCGTCCGGCAGGACGACCCGGTCCCGGCCCGAGGTGCGGCCGCGCGGGCCGTCGGCACCGGCGGGCCAGGGCTGGTCGAGGTCCAGTTCCGACAGCAGCGCGTCCAGCTCGTCCAGGGACGAGGCGACGGCGAGGCTGCGGCGCATCTCGGAGCCGACGGCGAAGCCCTTGGTGTACCAGGCGACGTGCTTACGGAAGTCGATCACGCCGCGCGCCTCGTCGCCCAGCCACTCGCCGAGCAGGGTGGCGTGCCGCAGCATCACCGCCGCGACCTCCTTGAGCGTCGGCTCCGCGTACGTCCCGGTGCCCTCGAACGCGGCGACCAGATCGCCGAACAGCCAGGGCCGCCCCAGGCAGCCGCGCCCGACGACCACGCCGTCGCAGCCGGTCTCGCGCACCATCCGCAGCGCGTCCCCCGCCGACCAGATGTCGCCGTTGCCGAGCACCGGGATCTCCGGGACATGCTCCTTGAGGCGCGCGATGGCGTCCCAGTCGGCCGTGCCGCTGTAGTGCTGGGCCGCGGTCCTGCCGTGCAGGGCGATGGCGGTGATGCCCTCCTCTACGGCGATCCGCCCGGCGTCGAGGTAGGTGAGGTGGCCGTCGTCGATGCCCTTGCGCATCTTCATCGTCACGGGCAGCCCGCCGGCGTTGGCGACCGCCTGCCGCAGGATGGAGCGGAGCAGGTTCCGCTTGTACGGGAGGGCGGAGCCGCCGCCCTTGCGGGTCACCTTGGGGACGGGGCAGCCGAAGTTCAGGTCGATGTGGTCGGCGAGGTCCTCCTCGGCGATCATGCGGGCGGCCCGGCCGACGGTGTCCGGGTCGACGCCGTAGAGCTGGAGGGAGCGCGGGGTCTCGCTCGCGTCGAACTGGATCAGCTGCATGGTCTTCTCGTTGCGCTCGACCAGCGCCCGCGTGGTGATCATCTCGCTGACGAACAGGCCCTTGCCGCCGGAGAACTCCCGGCAGAGCGTCCGGAACGGGGCGTTCGTGATGCCGGCCATCGGTGCGAGCACCACGGGGGGCTGCACCGTGTGCGGGCCGATCTGCAGCGAAGACATGGGGCGGTTTTCCTCCGGGCGGGTGGACGCTGGGCGCGGCGGGCGGCGGCCGCGACCTCCCATTGTCCCGCACCGCGCGGGTGGCGCCGCGGGCCGCCTGCCGTGCCGGGCGTAGCGGGCCTGGTACCGCCGCCGTCGCCGGTCGGCATTCCGGGGGCGGGGACACCCCGGATCGTTGTAGCGTTCAACCATGCCCGAGCTGAGTCACCGGAGGCGCATACTCGTTCTGGCGATCTGCTGCATGAGTCTGCTGATCGTCAGCCTCGACAACACCGTCCTCAATGTCGCTCTGCCGTCCATGCAGCACGAGCTGCACGCCACGGTCTCCGGCATGCAGTGGACGATCGACGCCTACACCCTCGTCCTGGCGTCCCTGCTGATGCTGGCCGGCTCGACCGCCGACCGGCTGGGCAGACGCCGGGTCTTCGCGGTCGGTCTGGTGGTCTTCTCCCTCGGCTCCCTGCTGTGCAGCCTCGCCCCTGGGCTGGAGTGGCTGGTGGTTTTCCGGATGGTGCAGGCGGTCGGGGGCTCGATGCTCAACCCCGTCGCCATGTCGATCATCACCAACACCTTCACCGACCCCCGCGAACGCGCCCGCGCCATCGGCGTGTGGGGCGGCGTCGTCGGCATCAGCATGGCGGCGGGCCCGGTCGTCGGCGGCCTGCTCGTCGAGAGCGTCGGCTGGCGCTCCATCTTCTGGATCAACGTCCCGATCGGCGCCCTCGCGCTCTTCCTCACCCTGCGCTGCGTCCCCGAGTCGCGGGCCCCCCGGCCGCGCCGCGTCGACCCGGTCGGCCAGCTGCTGGTGATCGTGCTGCTCGGCTCCCTCACCTACGCGATCATCGAGGCCCCGGAGGCCGGCTGGGGCTCCCCGGTGATCGTCACCCTCGCGGCGACCGCCCTCGCCTCGCTCGCCGCCCTGATCGTCTACGAGCGCCACCGGCGCGAGCCGCTGATCGATGTGCGGTTCTTCCACAGCGTGCCGTTCAGCGGCGCCACCGTCGTCGCGGTGTGCGCCTTCGCCGCCCTCGGCGGCTTCCTCTTCCTCAACACCCTCTACCTCCAGAACATCCGCGGACTGTCGGCCCTGGAGGCCGGTCTGTACATGCTCCCGATGGCGGGGATGACGCTGGTCTTCGCGCCGCTCTCGGGCCGGCTGGTCGGCAGCCGCGGCTCCCGGCTGCCGATGGTGCTCGCGGGCTGCGCGATGACCGTCAGCGGCCTGCTGTTCGTCCTGGCCGACGCGCAGCGGACCACGGCCCTGCTGTTCACCGGCTATGTCCTCTTCGGCATCGGCTTCGGCCTGGTCAACGCGCCGATCACCAACACTGCCGTGTCGGGGATGCCGCGCGCCCAGGCGGGCGTGGCCGCCGCCGTCGCCTCCACCAGCCGGCAGGTCGGCCAGTCCCTCGGCGTCGCGGTGATCGGCGCGGTCCTGGCGA
>NZ_JCANQV010000307.1:0-6455 GCF_059553635.1 Candidatus Streptomyces philanthi | reverse complement strand
GGTGTCGAGGCCGGGCCGTCCGATGTCGGCGCGCAGCGCCTTCAGTTCGCGGCGGCGGCCGGTGAACGGCGGGGGCGGCGTGCGCAGTACGGGCAGGGGGTGGCCGGGGCGGCTCCCCGGTACCCGTGCGCCGTTCCTCTCCGTGGCGGGACGCCCCGCCGCCTGCGGCGGGAGGTGCCCCCCGCCGACCGCCTGTTCCGTCACGGGCCGCTCCCGTCCGCCTGCGCCTGGGGGCCCGCCGCGGTCGCGGAACGGGCACCCGCCCGAGGGTAGTTCACGACCTGTCACACCTCCCGCCGAGCCGCTCCGGCCGCGTCACCCGACCGGCGCGGGGGTTGCTCCGGGCGGCGCCGGTTCAGCCCTCGAACGGGCGGGCGGGCCAGGGCGCGTCGGCCGGGCGCAGGGCGTCCGGTCCCTTGCCCCGGCGGGCGGCGCCGAGGGCGAGGACGCCCACGGCCAGGCAGGTGTTGTGGAGTTCGCCGTCGAGCACCCCGCGCACCAGCTCCTCGTGCGGCACCCGCGCCAGTTCCATGTCGGCCTCCTCGGCGTGGGGCGTGTAGCGGTCGCCCTCGGCATCGGCGAGGTCGCGGGCGAGGAAGATCCGTACGGCCTCGTCGCTGCCGCCGGGCGAGGTGTAGACGTCGGTGAGCACCCGCCAGTCCCCCGCCGTGACGTGGGCCTCCTCGTACAGCTCGCGCCGGGCGGCGTGCAGCGGGTTCTCGCCGGGGACGTCGAGCAGTCCGGCGGGGATCTCCCACAGCCGGTGGCGTACGGGGTGGCGGTACTGGCGCAGTACCAGCACCCGGTCCTCGTCGTCGAGGGCGAGCACCGCCACCGAGCCCGGGTGGACCTGGTAGTCGCGGGTGGCCTCCGAGCCGTCGGGCATGACGACCCGGTCGGTGCGCACGCCGGTCTTGCCGCCGGTGAACGGTGTGGAGGTCGCGGTGACCGTCCACTCCTCCGGGGTGTCCTCGATGGCCATGCGCGTCCTCCTGTGTTCCTGTGCCGAGACGAAACCGGGGCACGGACCGGTGTGGGTCCGTGCCCCGGCAACGGTATCCGGCGCGGAAGGGGCTACTTCACGGCGCCCGTCCTGCGTGCGACGGCCGCCTTGACCAGGCCCGCGAAGAGCGGGTGCGGGCGGGTCGGGCGGGAGCGCAGCTCCGGGTGGGCCTGGGTGGCGACCAGGTAGGGGTGGACGTCGCGCGGGTACTCGACGTACTCGACGAGCTTGTTGTCCGGGGAGGTGCCGGAGAAGACCAGGCCGGCCTTCTTCTCCAGCTCACCGCGGTAGGCGTTGTTGACCTCGTAGCGGTGGCGGTGGCGCTCCTCGACGTAGGGCTGGTCGTCGTAGGTCTCGCGGACGATGGAGCCCTCGGCGAGCTTGGCCGGGTACATGCCCAGGCGCATGGTGCCGCCCATGTCGCCCTCGCCGGCGACGATGTCCATCTGCTCGGCCATGGTGGAGATGACCGGGTCGGCGGCGGCCGGGTCGAACTCGGTGGAGTTGGCGCCCTTGATGCCGGCGAGGTTGCGGGCCGCCTCGATGACCACGCACTGGAGGCCCAGGCAGAGGCCGAGCAGCGGGAGGCGGTTCTCGCGGGCGTAGGTGATCGCGCCGACCTTGCCGTCGACGCCGCGGTCACCGAAGCCGCCGGGGACGCAGACGGCGTCGCAGTCGCCGAGCTGTTCGGCGGCGCCGGCCGGGGTGGTGCAGTCGTCGGAGGTGACCCACTTGACCTTGACGCGGGCCTTGTTCGCGAAGCCGCCGGCGCGCAGCGCCTCGGTGACCGAGAGGTAGGCGTCGGGCAGGTCGATGTACTTGCCGACCAGGGCGACGGTGACCTCGTGGTCGGGGTTGTGGACACGCTCCAGCAGGTCCTCCCACTGGGTCCAGTTCACGTCGCGGAAGGGCAGGTCGAGCTTGCGGACGACGTAGGCGTCCAGGCCCTCGGCGTGCAGCACCTTGGGGATGTCGTAGATGGAGGGGGCGTCGATGGCGGCGACCACGGCGGCCTCGTCGACGTCGCACATCAGCGAGATCTTGCGCTTGATCGCGGTGGGGACCTCGCGGTCGGCGCGCAGCACGATCGCGTCGGGCTGGATGCCGATGTTGCGCAGCGCGGCGACGGAGTGCTGGGTCGGCTTGGTCTTCAGCTCGCCGGACGGGCCGATGTAGGGCAGCAGCGAGATGTGCACGACGAAGACGTTGTCGCGGCCGACCTCGTGGCGGACCTGGCGGACGGTCTCCAGGAACGGCAGCGACTCGATGTCGCCGACGGTGCCGCCGACCTCGGTGATCACGACGTCGACGTCGTCGGTCGCCATGCGGCGGATGCGGTGCTTGATCTCGTTGGTGATGTGCGGGATGACCTGCACGGTGTCACCGAGGTACTCGCCGCGCCGCTCCTTGGCGATCACGGTGGAGTAGACCTGGCCGGTGGTGACGTTGGCGCTGCCGTCGAGGTCGACGTCGAGGAAGCGCTCGTAGTGACCGATGTCCAGGTCGGTCTCGGCGCCGTCGTTGGTGACGAACACCTCGCCGTGCTGGAACGGGTTCATCGTTCCCGGGTCGACGTTCAGGTACGGGTCGAGCTTCTGCATCGTGACCCGCAGGCCCCGTGCCTTGAGCAGCGCGCCGAGGCTGGAGGCGGTGAGCCCTTTGCCGAGCGAGGAGGCGACGCCCCCGGTGACGAAGATGTGCTTGGTCGTCGTACCTGCGTTCGTGCGAGAAGCAGTGGGCGGCATGGCCAAGAGGGAACTCCCGTGGTCGCGAAGTGCGGAGGTGCGTGACGGCGCCGGTCCCGGCTGTACGGGGGTGCCGTCTGAGCGGTTCGGGGGTGCCGTGTCATGTGCTGGTCCCACCGGTCCACGGGGTACCAGGCTATCAGCGACCGGAGACGGCCGCTGTCCGGCCACACGCTCGGTCGTACACCCGATCGGCGTACGTGGCACAGGCCACCCGTTCGGACCAGGGCACTTCCTCGCGGACGTCGCGCGGATCACATCCCTGCGTCGTATCCTGCTCGGACACTCGCGACGAGCCGTCCGGCTAAGGCACACCCCCGCCCGATTTCCGGTCCCGCAGCTCGGCGACGTTTCATGGGCAGGACGGACAGCACACACGTCCCAAGGGGGGCGTCACTCCAGTTCGACAGGAGAGGCACGTGGCCGGGCGCATCGAGGACTACGCACTCATCGGCGATATGCAGACCGCCGCTCTCGTGTGCAGGGACGGCACGGTCGACTGGCTGTGCCTGCCCCGTTTCGACTCGCCGGCGGTCTTCGCCGGGCTGCTGGGCACCGAGGAGCACGGGTTCTGGCGGATCGGCCCCGCCCATATCCCCGGCACCCGCCCGCAGCCCGCCGACCGCCGCCGCTACCGGGGCGACTCCCTCGTCCTGGAGTCCGAGTGGGACACCCCCCGCGGCACGGTACGCGTGACCGACTTCATGCCGCCGCGTGACGGCGCCCCCCAGCTGGTCCGCGTTGTGGAGGGCGTCAGCGGGCGCGTACCGCTGCGCTCGGAGCTGCGGATGCGGTTCTCCTACGGGTGGGTCGTGCCGTGGGTGCACAAGGTGGACGGCCGTACCGTCGCGGTCGCCGGCCCGGACTCGGTGTGGCTGGACACCGGCGCCGAGACGTACGGCGAGGAACTGACGACGTACTCCGACTTCACCGTCGCCCCCGGCGAACGGGTGGCGTTCACCATCAGCTGGCAGCCCTCGCACCACCCGCCGCCGCCGCTCGCCGACCCGGAGGGCTCGCTGGAGGCCACCGAGGAGTTCTGGCGCGACTGGGTCGACCACTGCACCTACCACGGCCCCTACCGCGACGCGGTGGTCCGCTCGCTGATCACGCTCAAGGCGCTGACGTACGCGCCGACCGGCGGGATCGTGGCCGCGCCCACCACCTCGCTGCCCGAGGACATCGGCGGCTCCCGCAACTGGGACTACCGCTTCACCTGGCTGCGGGACGCCGCGATCACCCTCTCCTCCCTGCTGCGCACCGGCTACCGCGAGGAGGCCCGCGCCTGGCGGGAGTGGCTGCTGCGGGCGGTCGCCGGCGACCCGGACAACCTCCAGATCATGTACGGCATCGCCGGCGAGCGGGAGCTGGGCGAGAACGAGCTGAGCTGGCTGCCCGGCTACGAGGGCTCCCGGCCGGTACGGGTCGGCAACGGCGCGGCGGGCCAGCTCCAGCTCGATGTGTACGGCGAGGTCATCGAGGCGCTGCACCTGGGCCACATGACGGGCCTGGCCCGCAACGACTACGCCTCGGTCCTCCAGTTGAAGCTGATCAACTGGGTGGAGAAGCACTGGATGGAGCCGGACGAGGGCATCTGGGAGGTGCGCGGCCCGCGCCGCCACTTCGTGCACTCCAAGGTCATGACCTGGGTCGCGGTGGACCGCACGATCAAGCTGATCGAGGCCGGTGACGTGGACGGCCCGCTGGAGCGCTGGCGGGAGCTGCGCGACACCATCCACCGCGATGTGTGCGAGAAGGGCTACGACAAGGAGCGCAACACCTTCACCCAGTCCTACGGCTCCCAGGAGCTGGACGCCTCGCTGCTGCTGATCCCGCAGATGGGCTTCCTGCCCCCCGACGACAAGCGCGTCATCGGCACCATCGAGGCGATCCAGCGGGAGCTGGGCACCGAGGACGGTTTCATCCTGCGCTACCCGACGTCCGGCGACAGGGCGGGGGTGGACGGTCTGGAGGGCGACGAGGGCGCGTTCCTCGCCTGCTCGTTCTGGCTCGCCGACGACCTGGCGATGATCGGCCGGGTCGAGGAGGCCCGCGAGCTGTTCGAGCGGCTGCTGTCGCTCCGCAACGACCTGGGGCTGCTGGCGGAGGAGTGGGACTCCCGCCGCCGGCGCCAGGTCGGCAACTTCCCGCAGGCGTTCAGCCATGTCCCCCTGATCGACACCGCCCTGCGGCTGACCGCCAGCGGGGCGTACGGGGGGTGACCCCACGGCATCCGCGCCACGCGCCCCGGACGGCACGACGTCCGGGGCGCTTTCGTGTCAGCCGACGGCGCCGTCAGAGGCGGCGGCCCCGTACGAACAGGGCGACGCAGGTGGCGCCGACGACGAAGCACAGCAGCATGCTGAGGGTGAGGACGATGAGCGTGGTGTCGCTGAGGCCCGGGATGTGCTGGGTGAGGGTCGAGTCGTGGGGGTTGCGGATCTCGGTGCCGGGGTGGGCCAGGATGTACAGGAGCATCCCGGCGATCGCGGCGGCGCACGCCCCGGCGCCGCCCAGGAGCCGGCCACCCGCCGTGCGCTGCCACTCCTCGCCGGTAAGGCGGGGCACGTCGGGGCAGCGGGCCAGGATCTCCCGGCACAGCTCCCCGTGCCGTTCGGTCAGCCCGTCCACCCGGACCCGGCCGCCGTCGGCGAAGCGGATCACACAGCGGTACCCGGAGCCCAGACGCCGCGTCAGCGCGTTGTCGGCGGTGCTGCCGCCGAAGGTGAGCGTGGCGATCTCGTCCCACCGCCGGGCCCGGACCGCGCCCTTGGCGCCGTGGACCAGGCCCCCCTCATGGGCCTCGATGTACTCCCCCTTGCCGCCGCGCAGGGCCCTGAGGGCCTGCGGGACGCCGATGAGCAGGGCGACCAGGGTCACCCCGAGCAGCATGCCGATCCCCTTGCGGCCCTTCGCGGACTCGCTCCCGTCGGTGCCGAGCAGGGCCCACAGGCCCGCCCAGCCGCTGAGGACGGCGGCGGCCAGGGCCCAGCCGGCGTTCCGCCACCGTGTGGCGTTGTCCGTCCAGTGCCTGCTGACCAGCGGGCCGAGATCCTCGGATGTGCCTGTCCCTTCGATCACCGGTGCAGTCAAGCACTCCGCCGTCGCGCCCTCAAGAGCCTTGCGCGGGAGGCTCTTTCCCGGGAGCTCCGGTCAGGCGCGGCCCCGGGCGCGCGGGGCCAGCGCGAGGACGACGACGGGCAGGACCAGGACGACGGTGGCGGCGTTGAGGCCGCCGTAGCCGATCAGGGCGACGAGACCGCCGGCGAGCGCGCCGCCGGCCGCGCCCGCCAGGTTCATCAGGGTGTCGGCCAGGCCCTGCACCTCGGAGCGGTGGGCGGCGTCGACGGACTCGGTGAGCAGGGTGGAACCGGCGACGGTCGCACAGGACCAGCCGAGGCCGAGCAGGAACAGGCCCGCGACGGTGGCGCCGGTCCGGCCGCCCGCGGTACCGGCGACCAGCGCGGCGCACCCGTAGACCGCCTGCCCGGCCAGGATCACCGGGACGCGTCCGGCGCGGTCGGCGAACCGGCCGACGAGCGGGGAGAGCGCGTACATCCCGGCGATGTGCAGGCTGATGGTGAACCCGACGACGCTCAGCGCGGCGCCGTGGTGGGCCAGGTGCACCGGCGTCATCGTCATCACGGACACCATCACGGCGTGGCCGAGGACGAGGGAGACCAGGCCGAGGAGGGCGCGCGGGGTGC
>NZ_JCANQV010000306.1:0-6459 GCF_059553635.1 Candidatus Streptomyces philanthi | reverse complement strand
AACCGTCCGCGGGGCGCACCGCGGCCACCAGCGGGCCAGCCACTCCGCGTCCGCCCCGCCGACCGGTTCGCCCAGCCGCTCCGTCCCGTCCCTGGAGACGAGGACCCGGCGCGGTACGCCGTCCGCGTCCGTCTCGACGACGTCGACCGGCACGTTGTCCAGCCACTCGTTCGCGAACAGCAGACCGGTGAGCGAACCGGGCGCCGGGAGACCGGCCCGCCAGACGACGCGCGGGTCGAGACCGGCGGGCCGGGCGGCCCGCTCGACGGCGTACGGGCGCAGACGCGTGGTCAGTGGCCGGGTCCGGGGACGGTCGCCGGACCCGGCGGAGGGCGGGGGGCGGCGGACGGTGCCGCTCACCGCGCCGGCGGGGTGGGGCACGGGTTCGGGACCGGTGCCCTGGTCGTCCGGTACGCCCGGGCCGTCCGCCTCCTGTGCGTCCAGTACCGCGAGTACGCCGTCGAGCAGTTCGCCGCGGCCCGCGCCCACGTCCACCAGGGCCAGTTCGTCCGGGCTCCCCAGCGCGGCGTCGACCCGGCGCAGAAGGGTGGCGACCGCGCGGGCATAGAGGGGCGAGGCGTGCACGGAGGTGCGGAAGTGACCGGCGGGCCCCGGTCCGCCGGGCCGGGTGTAGAAACCGTCCGGCCCGTAGAGCGCCGATTCCGTCGCGTCCCGCCAGCCCCACCACTCGCTCGTCACGGCACCACGGTACGAGGCGCGGCCCGTGTGCGCGGTGCAGGAGGGCTCCTCCGTACCGGCGAACCGCGGGGTCGGCGTACACGGTCTCCACCTAGGGGAGTACGCCCGGCGGCCAGGGATCGCTCCTCCGGTTGACCCGGCCGCCCGCACTGCCTGCATACGCTGGGTGACGTGCAGCGCATCTACGATTTCTTCCGCAGACACCCGACGGGGGTGGACACCTTCTGGGCGGTCCTCTTCCTCGGGTTCAACGCACTGTGGTTGATGTCGCCCGCGGTCGACGGATGGCGGCGTCTCGTGGCGGCGGCGTTCTCCTTCGGCCTGTCCGCGGTCGTCGCGCTGCGCCGCAGGTGGCCCGAGAAGATGCTGCTGCTGGCCATCGCCATCGGCATCGGCCAGTTGATCACCGACATCGGGTTCAACATCGGCGACTTCGCCTTCCTGGTGATCGTCTACACCGTGGCCTCCGGTACCACCCGCTGGGCCTCCCGGCTCGCCCTCGTCAGCTCGTGCATCAGCCCGGCCCTGTACCTGGCACGGTTCGGCCAGCCCGCCCACCAGTACCGGGTGTGGGAGGCCGTGTTCGTCGCGGCCCTGTTCACCGTGCCGTTCGTGCTCGCCTGGGTGCTGGGCGATTCCGTCCGCACCCGCCGCGCGTACTGGGCGCAGCTGGAGGAGAAGGCCGAGCGGCTGGAGAAGGAGCGTGAGACCCAGTCCCGGATCGCGGTGGCCGCCGAGCGTGCCCGTATCGCCCGAGAACTGCACGACGTGGTCGCGCACAACGTCTCGGTGATGGTCGTCCAGGCGGACGGTGCCGCGTACGTCCTCGACTCGGCGCCCGGCCAGGCGAAGGAGGCGCTGCGGACGATCTCCGGAACGGGGCGGCAGGCGCTGGCCGAGATGCGCCGGCTGCTCGGCGTGCTGCGCACCGGCGAGCAGCCGGAGAGCGGCGAGTATGTGCCCCAGCCGGGGGTCGAGCAGCTCAGCGACCTGATCGAGCAGGTGCGCGGCGCCGGTCTCCCGGTCGACTTCCAGGTACAGGGCGAACCGCGCCCGCTGCCCAGCGGCGTCGAGCTGACCGCGTACCGCATCGTGCAGGAGGCGCTGACCAACACCCGCAAGCACGGCGGCCCCGATGTCGGTGCGACCGTCCGCCTCGCCTACCGGGACGCCGAGCTGGACCTCCTGGTGGAGGACGACGGGCGCGGCGCCCAGCAGGAGCTGTACGAGACGGGCGGCGCCGACGGTCTGGGGCACGGCCTGATCGGGATGCGCGAGCGCGTCGGCATGGTCGGCGGCCGGCTGGACGCGGGCCCCCGGGAGGGGGGCGGGTTCCGGATCAGCGCCGTGCTGCCGCTGAGGGCGGAGCGGTGAGTGTGGGACGTCCGCCCCGGGGCGTCCGGCCGGGCCGTCCCGTCGCGGACGCGCGTTCCGTGCCCCGGGGGCGGTCCCGTGCCCCCTTCCCCCGTACTGTTCGCTCCGCGCCACCGCTTCAAGCCCCATCCGAAGGGACCCCGCTGCCATGACCATCCGCGTGATGCTCGTCGACGACCAGGCGCTGTTGCGCACCGGCTTCCGGATGGTGCTGGCCGCGCAGCCCGACATGGAGGTCGTCGCCGAGGCGGGCGACGGGGTGGAGGCGCTGGAGGCGCTGCGCGCCACCAAGGTCGACGTGATCCTCATGGATGTGCGCATGCCGCATCTGGACGGGGTCGAGACCACCCGGCGGATCTGCGCGGGCGGCCGGAACGAGAACGCGCCGAAGGTCCTCATCCTGACCACCTTCGACCTCGACGAGTACGCCTTCTCCGCGCTGAAGGCCGGGGCGAGCGGCTTCATGCTCAAGGACGTGCCGCCGGACGAGCTGCTCAGCGCGATCCGGGCGGTGCGCAGCGGTGACGCGGTCGTCGCGCCGTCCACCACCCGCCGGCTGCTGGACCGCTTCGCGCCGATGCTGCCGGGGACCGCCACGCAGCCGGAGCACCCCGAGCTGGGACGGCTGACGGAGCGCGAGCGGGAGGTGCTGCTGCTCGTCGCGCAGGGCCTGTCGAACGCGGAGATCGCGGCGGAGCTGGTGCTGTCGGAGGCGACGGTCAAGACGCACGTCGGCCGCATCCTCACGAAGCTGAGCCTCCGCGACCGCGTGCAGGCCGTGGTCCTCGCGTACGAGACGGGGCTGGTACGGGCCGGGGGCGCGGGCGCGTAGCCGGGCCGGGGCGTGCCCCGCTGCGGCGGGGCGGCCGGTCGTACTCGGGGGCCATGCCCGTCGGGTGCCCGGAGGGGGCCGTGGGGCGGCCGAGATCGTCTCGTTCCAGGGATTGACGCGGACACGTAAACAGGAGCACATTAAGGCGGGCTCGGTAAGGAAACTTTCCTATTAGAGAAGGATTCCCCAGTGCGAAGCTCCCGAACTCTGCTGCTCGCCACCGTCTCCGGTGCCGCCCTGCTGGCCGCGGCCGCGCTCCCCGCCGCCGCCCAGCCGCACACCGCGCCCGCGCGGACCGCCGCCGCGCCCGCCCTCCAGGAGGGCTCGGTCAGCGCGGCCGACCTGCTCGCCAAGCTCAAGAGCTGCGACCAGATCTCCAACGGCAAGTACCGCACCGACGAGGACACCTCCGCCACCGTCCCGGTCTGCGGCAAGAAGGGCGCGGTCTTCTGGAAGGCCGACATGGACATCGACTGCGACGGCCAGGTCACCTCGGAGTGCAACTCCGACACCGACCCCTGGTTCCAGGACGACACCCGCTTCCACCAGTCCGACGGCAAGCCCCTGAACTCCGCGAAGCTCCCGTACGTCGTGGTCCCCAGCGTCAGCAAGATCTGGAACTACGAGTCCGCCGGGATCAAGGGCGGGGGCGTCGTCGCCGTCATCTACAACAACCAGGTCGAGTACGCGGTCGTCGGTGACACCGGCCCCGAGAAGATCATCGGCGAGGCGTCGTACGCGACCGCCAAGGCGCTGGGCATCGACCCCGACCCGGAGACCGGCGGCGCGGACTCCGGCGTCACCTACATCCTGTTCCAGAACTCCCAGGCGTCTCCCATCGAGAGCCACGCGGACGCGGTCAGCCGCGGTGACGCGCTCGCGAAGAAGTTCCTCCAGGAGAACTGACCCACGGGCCCCGCGGGGCGGAGCCGTCCCACCCGGCCGGCGACCGCCCCGTACGCCCAGGGCCCCGGGGCGCCCGCCACGGCGCCCCGGCCCGTCCGGCGCTCCCCGCCTGCCCCCGCGGCCCGTGCCTCCGGGCGGACGACGAGGCTTCGACGACAGGCCCTAGCGCAGCACCCCCTCCAGGAAGTCCCCGCCCAGCCGGGCCACTACCGGGAGGTCCAGCTGGTGCAGGACGTAGCGTCCGCGGCGCCGTGTCTGGAGCAGGCCGGCCTTCTTCAGGATCGCGAGGTGGCGGGACACCTCGGGCGGGGTGATGCCGAACGCGTTCGCCAGCTCGCCGGTGGTGTGCGGCCCGCGGGACAGTGAGCGGCACAACCGCATCCGCATCGGGTGCCCCAGCGCCTCCAGCCGTTGCTGGACCAGCTCCAGCGCGGCCGGTGCCGCCGGCTCCTGGCCCGCGACCGGGTACTGGACCACCGGACGCCAGCCCGGCGCGTGGCAGACCAGCAGATGCGGGCGGCCGAACGACGTCGGCAGGAAGGTGACGCCGTGGTCGGCGGGGTCGGCGAAGGCCGTTGTCCGGCCCGCGGAGAGCTTGTCGGCCACGATGCGGACGCCGCCGGCGGTGTCCCGCGCCTCCTCCAGGGAGAGCGCCGCTGAGGTCGCGGAGAGGGTTTCGGCCAGCCCCTTGTGCCGCAGCAGCTCCGTCTTGTGGCGGGCGTCGGCGGCCAGTTGCACGCCCACCCGGCACCAGACGTCCCCGAAGAACGCGTCCTCGCAGTCCTCGAACAGGCGGCGCAGCCACACCCGCAGACCGTCGGGGTCGGCGAGCATCCGGTCCGTGAACGCCGCCTGGCGCGGCCCGCGCGCGGCGGCCATCTCCCGCACCCGCGCCCGCTCGTCCGCGTCCACCAGTGGCGAGGCCGCGCGGGGGTAGTTCGCCGAGCAGGAGATCTCGAACGCCGCGGCCACGAAGCGTTCGTCGTCGAGGGAGTCCAGGGTGTCCAGGTCCTCGGCCAGCGTCGCGCCCGGGCGGGGCGGCAGCAGGAGGTCGGAGCGGGCCGAGCACCACAGGAAGTCCGCCTCGCACAGCCGGTCCGCGAGATCGGCCTTCAGTCCCGCGGAGGTCGCCGTCACCCAGCCGTGCAGCCCGGGGTGGTGGCCGGGCTCGGACAGCGCGTGCAGCGCGGCGCCCAGCTCCGCGAGCGGCGACGGCGCGAAGACGACGCGCTCGGCGGGCAGCCCGGTGATGTCGATGACGTTGGCCATGCGCCCATCATGCGCGAGGCCACGACCTGCGGGAACGTCGTTTGACGCGTCCCGTCAATCGACGCGCCGCACCCGCCGGGACCGCCCCAGAGTGAACGGCATGAACGTCACCCAGCAGCATCTGCTCGACGCCTACCGCGCCGCCCAGCACGGCGAGCCCGCCCCCGTCCTGCCTGGCCACCGCACCGTGCGCACCCTCCGCGAGATCCGCCTGTGGCGGCAGTTCCGGGCCGTGCTCGCCGGACGCAGAGGCCGGTGGACGGTACGGAGGGCGGGCCGGCCGCGCCCGGCGGACCTGGACCGCTCCCGCACCCTCAGCCCGTGGTGACCACCCGCGCCAGGAACGCCTCCACCGCCTCGCCGATGTCCGCCTCCGTCCACTCCAGCGCCCAGGCGCCGGCCGACACCTCCGTCATCGCCACCCCCGGCGGCCCGCCCGTCTCGGACCACACCCGGAACAGCGCCGTCCCGGTCTCCTCCGCCTGACGTATCGCCGCCTCGTTCAGCACCTCGGCCGGATGCGGCAGCCACAACTGGAACTCGTGGGTGTGCGGCTCCTCGGGAAGCAGCCGGAACCACGGCACGCCCGCCGCCGACAGCGCCCGCCGGAGCGCGCGGGCGACGACCTTGGCGTGGGCGACGTACTCCGGCAGCCGGGGGAGTTCGTGGCGCAGCCCGTCGAGGGCCGCCAGCGCCGTCGGCCACTGCTGGAAGATCTGGCCCCCGTAGCGATGCCGCCAGGCCCGCGCCTCCGCCACGAAGTCCTCCGGGCCCGCGAGCGCGGCGCCGCCCAGGCCGCCGAGCGACTTGTAGAACGACACATACACACTGTCCGCGAGGGACGCGATCTCGGGCAGCGAGCGGCCGAGGTGCGGGGCGCACTCCCACAGCCGGGCCCCGTCGAAGTGCACCACGGCATCGCGGTCCCGCGCCGCCGCGACGACGGCCGTCAGCTCCTCCCAGGTCGGGAGGACGAAGCCGGCGTCCCTCAGCGGCAGCTCCAGGGCGAGGGTGCCGAACGGCTCCGGGAGGTCGTACACCTCCTCGGCGCGCGGCGGGCGGGGCGCATCCGTCGGGTGCACCATGCGCAAGCCGCTCACCACCGCGTACGCGTCGCGCTCATGGACCTCCAGATGGGACAGCGGATGCCCGGCGACCGTGGTGGTGCCCGTCCGCCCGGCCCAGCAGCGCAGCGCCACCTGCTGCGCCATCGTCCCGGTCGGGAAGAACGCCGCCGCCTCCGTGCCCAGCGCACCGGCGGTGCGCCGTTCCAGCTCGCCGACGACGCCGTCGTCGTTGCCGTACATGTCCGGCCAGTCGTCCAGGTCGTACGCCTCCGGCGCCCGCGCCGCCAGGCGGGCCAGCCGCTCGCGGAGCGT
>NZ_JCANQV010000305.1:0-6484 GCF_059553635.1 Candidatus Streptomyces philanthi | reverse complement strand
GCGCCCTACGTCATCGCCCCCGGCCTGCTGCCCGACCGTATCGCCGCCGGAGCCCGCGAGGCCGGCGCGGACCTCCTCGCCCCCGTCCTCGGCCCCGCCCCCGAACTGGCCCGCCTGCTGCTGCGGCGGTACGCCGAGGCGCTGCCGGAGGGGTGGATCGTACGGTCGGCGGGACGCCCGGCACTGGCCGCCTGACGGGTACGGCGGTGGCACGGGGAGTACGTCCCTTGCGCCCCGAGGCGTTTCCGCAGGTCGTCGATCGCCGTGTCGAGTCCCCCGGTCCGTCGGGGCGGGCGCGTGGCGGCCCCTCCGGCGCCCGGCCGCGGCAGGCGCGAAGTCCCGGACGAGCGTGGCGCGGTGGGCGGCCGGTCGCGGGGCGGCGCCGGGTGCGGGGCGATTCGGGCACCTTCACCACGGGCGTTCTCGCCGGAGCCCCTGTGGGCGCACACGGCTGCGCCGGCCGCCGCGCCCCGTGGGGGCGGGCGCGACGGCCGGCGCGTGGTGCTGAGGAGGTGGAGTGGTTACTCGACGACCTTCAGCAGCTTGTTGGGCGTGTTCGGGCTGGCGTTGGAGATCTTGTCCGGGGTGGCGCCGTCCGTCAGGGCCTTGGCGACCTCGTCGGGGGTGGCGTCCTTGTGACCGCTCAGGTAGACCGCGGCGGCGCCCACGACGTGCGGGGTGGCCATGGAGGTGCCCGAGATGGTCTTGGTGCCGCTGTCGCTGTCGTTCCAGTCCGAGGTGATGTCGGAGCCGGGGGCGTACAGGTCGACGACGTCACCGTAGTTGGAGAAGTCGGACTGCTCGTCGTCCTTGGTGCTGGAGGCGACGGTGATGGCCTCCTTGACGCGCGAGGGGGAGCCGTTGCCCGCGTCGGTGGACTCGTTGCCCGCCGCGACGCCGAAGGTCACGCCGGAGGCGATGGCCTTCTTGACGGCCGCGTCCAGGGCCTCGTCCGCGCCGCCGCCGAGCGACATGTTGGCGACCGAGGGGCCCTTGTGGTTCTTGGTGACCCAGTCGATGCCCGCGACGACCTGCTCGGTGGTGCCGGAGCCGTTGTCGTCCAGCACGCGGACGGCGACGATCTTGGCCTTCTTGGCGACACCGTGCGCGGCACCGGCGATGGTGCCGGCGACGTGGGTGCCGTGGCCGTTGCCGTCGTCGGCATCGTTGTCACCGTCGACCGCGTCGAAGCCGTGCGAGGCGCGGCCTTCGAAGTCCTTGTGCGAGATGCGGACGCCGGTGTCGATGACGTAGGCGGTGACGCCCTCACCCGCGCTGTCCGGGTAGGTGTACTTGTTGTCGCCCTCGGTGTCCGTCTGGTCGATGCGGTCCAGGCCCCACGACGGCGGGTTGTCCTGGGTGGCGTCGATGTGGAACTTCTTGTTCTGGACGACCTTGTCGACGGCCGGGTCGGCGGCGAGGCGGCGGGCCTCCTCCGCGCTCAGGCCGGTCGCGGAAAAGCCGTTGAGGGCCGAGGTGTAGTTGCGCCGGACCTTGCCGCCGTACTTCGAGGCGAGGTCCTGGTGTGCGGAGGCGCTGACCGAGGCGGTGCCGACGGACTTCTTCATCATGACGATGTAGCTGCCGTTCACGGCGCCCTTGGCCTGAGCGCCGTAGATCTTGCCTTCGGCAGGAGTGGCACCAGCGGTGACGGCGGTGACTGCGGCGATACCAGTCGCGGCCACCGCGGCGGTTATCGCCGTGATGAGCCGCTTCTTGCTGGAACGCTTGTGAGCCATCGAGGGTTCTCCTCGTCGGTGGTGTGGGGGGAAGCGTTTCTCAACAGCCCGGCGGAACGGGCGAAGCCGTGCCGGGCCGTCCCGAAACCTTGTCGGATTGACGAGTTCAATTCAAGGCCAGCCGGGGTCTGTGAGATAAACAACAACACTGCATAAATACAAATGAGGGCGTAACTGGACATAGAACAGGCCCACATGGAAATGACTCCGCACAACTCTTTTTACGTCGCGGCAACATGAGGGTGCGATGTGTGACGGGCAATTGCCGTATTCGCCTGATGGCATGCCAGGTGAGTGATGCGCGGGGGTGCGGCGAGGCCACCACGGCCCCGCCCTCCCCGCATTCCCGCGGCCCGGCCGCTCCTTCTCCGCAACTCCCCTCACCTGCGGATTTTCCGGACCTGCGACACTGGGCGGGTTCCCGCACCGCAGGAGGCAGCACCATGACCCCACCCAGCCCCGCCTTCACCGAGGCGCGCGCCCGTGACGTGCTGGCGGCGTCCGGCCGGCCGGACGCGGCGGCCGGCGCCCGGCTGCTCGCACTCGGCGAGAACGCGGTCTTCGCCCTCGGCGACAGCGGTCCCGTCGTCCGGGTGGGGCGCAGCGCCGAACTGCTGGAGCGCGCCGAGCACGAGCTGCGGGTGGCCCGCTGGCTGGCGGACGCCGGTGTGCCGGCCGTACGGGCCGCGGAGCCCGGCGCCTTGATGGTGGAGGGGCACCCGGTGACGTTGTGGCAGCGGCTCCCGGAGGCCGTACGGCCCGCGGGGCCGGACGATCTCGCGACCCTGCTGCGGCAGGTGCACGCACTGCCGGAGCCGCCGTTCCCGCTGCCGCGGCGGGAACTCCTCGGCGGGGTGGAGCGCTGGCTGCGGCTGGCGGGCGACGCGGTGTCCCCGCAGGACGCGGAGTATCTGCGGGGCAGGCGGGACGCCTTCGCGTCCGCCGCCACCGCCCTGGAGCCGCATCTGCCCCGCGGCCCGATCCACGGCGACGCGCTGCCGCGCAACGTCCATGTCGGCCCCGACGGGCCCGTCCTCGTCGACCTGGAGACCTTCTCGTCGGACCTGCGTGAGCACGATCTGGTGGTGATGGCGCTGAGCCGGGACCGTTACGGGCTCGCGGCCGAGGCGTACGACACGTTCGTGGCGGTCTACGGCTGGGACGTACGGGACTGGGAGGGCTGCGCGGTGCTGCGGGGCTCCCGGGAGACGGCGAGCTGCGCCTGGGTGTCCCAGCACGCGCCCGGGAACCCGGCCGCGCTCAAGGAGTTCCGCCGCCGTATCGCCTCACTGCGCGAGAAGGACGCGACGGTGCGGTGGTACCCCTTCTGACCCCGCGGTCCCGTACCGGGCGGCGCCAGCACGCGCGGTGGTGCGGCCGCCAGGGGCTCCGTCCCCTCTTCTCACCGGCTCACCGCGCCCCCCGCTGGTAGGGAATCAGCGGCCAGGCCGACTCGACCGTTGCCCGCGGGTCGCCGGTGCGCCGCAGATACGCCTGGAACGAGGCGGCCTGTTCCGCGGCGGCCCGTTCCTGGAGGTCGTGCAGGTCGCGCGGGGACGGCAGGGCGACGGCCGGGTAGCGTTCACCGATCCGCCGGGCGACGGCGGCGGCCGCTGCCGCGTCGGCGCCCGCGTCGTGCGCGCCGTCGAGCCGTACGCCGTAGTGCCCGCACAGTGCCTGGAGCGCCCGCTTGCCCCTGCGGTAGCGGTCGACGTGCTTGTCCAGGACCAGGGGGTCGATGACCGGGGCGGGGACGTGTCCCAGGCGCTCGGTGAGCGTGGGCACGCCGTGGCGGCGGCATTCGCGGTCGAGCAGGGAGAGGTCGTAGCGCGCGTTCATCACCACCAGGGGTATGCGGGCGCGCAGGGCGTCGGCCAGGGCCTCGGTGATCTCCTCGGTGGCCGCCGCCGGAGGGCGGCCGTGCTCCTGGACGTAGGCGGTCGACAGGCCGTGTATGGCGGCCGCCTCGTCGGGGATCGGCACCCCGGGATCGAGCAGCCAGGTGCGGGTGGCGGTCGTCCGGCCGTCGCCCTCCAGGCGGAGCAGCGCGGCCGTGACGATGCGGTCGTGCTCGACGTCCGTGCCGGTGGTCTCCAGGTCGAAACTGACCAGCGGCTCCTGATGCCAGCTCATGGGTGGCCTCCTCGGTGTGCGTCCCCCGTTGCCCCCTCACTCTCGCACGGGCCACTGACAACCGGTCCCCGCCGGTCGTGCCGCGGCGGCTACGACACGGGCCGGGAGTCGGCCCACTCGTTCTCGAACTCCTCGCGGTAGACCTCGAAGAGGCCGCCGTCGCCGTCCCGGCCCGCGCCGGGGCGGACGATGTCGCGGCCGCCGCCGCGCAGGACGAGGACGGGGGCCTCCATGCCGCGGCTGCGGCGGAGGTAGTTCTGGACGACGGCCAGTCCGTCCGGGCCGTCGCCGTCGACGAGGTAGGCGGTGAAGCGCGGGGTCTCGTCGAAGACCTGGATCTCGAAGGCGCCGGGGTCCCGCAGCCGGGCCCGGACCCGCCGCATGTGCAGGATGTTCATCTCGATGGAGCGGCTCATCTCGCCCTTCTTCAGCCCGATTTCGCGCTCGCGGCGGCGGACGGCGCTGCTGGCGGGGTTGAGGAAGAGGAGGCGGATGCGGCAGCCGGACTCGGCGAGGCGGACCAGGCGGCGGCCGGAGTAGTTCTGGACGAGAAGGTTGAGACCTATCCCCACGGCATCGAGGCGGCGGGCGCCGCCGAAGAGGTCCTCGGCGGGCAGCTGGCGTTGCAGCCGTACGCGGTCGGCGTGCACCCCGACGACGTCGGCGTACCGGTCGCCGACCAGGTCCTCGACCGCGTCGACGGGCAGCCGCCCGGAGCTGCGGGTGCCGGCCCCGGAGCCGAGGAGGTCCAGGAGGCGGGCGGAGGCGCGTTCGGCCTGGTCGAGGACGGTCCGCGACAGGGCGCGGTTGCGGGAGACGATGTTGCGGGCGACCTCCAGCTCGTCCAGGACCAGCTCGACCTCCCGCCGGTCGTCGACATAGGGCTCGAAGCAGGGCCAGTGCTGCACCATCAGCTCGCGCAGCTGGGGGAGGGTGAGGAAGCTGACGATGTTGTCGTCGGCGGGGTCGAGGAGATAGCCCTTGCGGCGGCTGACCTCGCGTACGGCCACGGCGCGCTGCACCCATTCCTGCCCGGCGGGACCGGCCGCCGCGATGACCCACTCGTCGCCGTGCACCGGTTCGTAGACGGGGCGCAGGACGGCCGAGACCACGGCGCGCAGGCGCTGCTCGACGAGATTCAGCCAGATGTAGGCGCGTCCGGCCCGTCGTGCGCGGGTGCGCACCTCGGTCCAGGCGTCCGCTCCCCAGTCGAGTTCCGCGCCGATCTCCAGCGGCCGTGCCACGGACACGGTGCCGGGCGGCGCGTCGACGGAGCCGCCTTCCTGGCCCTCGTGACTCCCGTCACCAGGGGGCAACTCCAGCCCGCCGCTCACCTGCCACCGCCTTCCCGACCCTCGTGCCAACGATCAAGGCAGACTACTGCGGCGCGGGGGGCGGTGCAGCCGGATGGTTCGAGTCGTCCGCCAACTCCCCTTGCGTATCGTGCCCGTTGTGCCCGGAAAGCACGGTTGAAGTGAGCGGATTCATAGTGGCGGGACCGCGGGAGGCCCGGCGTACGGACGACGCCCGGCGCCGGGGCGCGCGGACGGGGGCGTACGGGAGCCCGGAGCCCCGCGGGGCGCTCCCCGGCGGCGCGGGGAAAGCGCATACGGGAGGGGTCCTCGCGGCCCCCGCACCGGCCCGCTCCGGGGAGAGACGCGGAAGGGCGCCCCGAGCAGTTGGCCGGTAGGTCACTGGCGGTTCACTCAAAGGTGAGGTAACGGGCACCGCACCCTTCGTGCGCAATACGGGCCCCTCCCCCACCGGCCCGGCAAACCGGCACCACCGTTCCCCCAGGGGCGTTCCGGCCAGGAAGGCTTCCCCCGGCGCGGAAATTCGGTTGCGCGCCGATGTGCGGCTGGCACGATGCCCCTGTCCCTACGCACCTCCGCACCACAGGAGCCACAGCATGCGCGGATTCCTCGGAACGACCCAGCTGCCCCTCCGCACCCACGTTCTTGAGGAATCGCCCCGCCATGCACACCCGGAACACCTCCGTCACCCTGTCCTGTGCTGACCGCACCGCCCCCGGCGGCATCCGCCGCACCCTGAACATCGGCATCCTCGCCCACGTCGACGCCGGCAAGACCAGCCTCACCGAACGGCTCCTCTTCGACACCGGCGTCCTCGACCGCCTCGGCAGTGTCGACGCGGGCGACACCCGGACCGACACCGGAGAGCTGGAACGGCGGCGCGGTATCACCATCCGCTCCGCCGTGGCCGCGTTCACCGTGGGCGATGTCCAGGTCAACCTCATCGACACCCCCGGGCACGCCGACTTCGTCGCCGAGGTCGAGCGCGCCCTGGAGGTGCTCGACGGGGCCGTCCTCGTCCTGTCCGCGGTCGAGGGCGTCCAGGCCGGCACCCGCGTCCTGACGCGCATCCTGCGGCGGCTGCGCCTGCCCACGCTGCTCTTCGTCAACAAGATCGACCGGGCGGGCGCCCGTACCGGAGCGCTGCTGGCCGACATCCGCCGCGGCCTGGTCCCGGCCCCCGTCCCGATGACGGCCGTCACGGGCGCGGGCACACCGCGGGCCCGGGTGACGCCGTACGACCTGGACGTTGCGCGGGCGCGCCGCGCGGTCGCCGAGGCGCTGGCGGAGGCCGACGAG
>NZ_JCANQV010000304.1:0-6527 GCF_059553635.1 Candidatus Streptomyces philanthi | reverse complement strand
CCCCACTACCCCGCCGACCTGGACGACCTGGCACGCCGATTGATCGCCCCCCTCTCCCGCCTCCTCCGCGCGGAACTCCGCACCGACCGGGAACGCATCGGCCGCCTCCGCGACCACGGCCGCTGACCCCGCCTCCACCCGACGAACCCGCTCCCACCACCCTCACGACCCCACACGAAAGACCACCCCATGCCCTCGCCCAAGGACCCCGGTTCCACCGTCTTCTTCAAGCTGACCATCGACGGCCAGGACCTCGGCCTGTTCAACGGCTGTGACGGCCTCGCGTCCGAGGTGGAGGTCGAGCAGCGTCAGGAGGGCGGTAACAACGGTTTCGTGTGGCAGTTGCCCACCCGGGTGACGTTCTCCACCATCCGTCTCACGCGTCCGCTGACCGCCGAGACCTCTCGTGTCGCCGCGTGGATGTCCTCCCTGGCCACCGGTATCACCCGTCCCACCGCGCAGATCGCCGCGCTGCGGGCGGACGGTTCGGTGGTCGCGCAGTGGGGCCTGGTGGAGGTGCTGCCGGTGCGCTGGCAGGGGCCGACGCTGGACCCGGCGAGTCCGGGGGTGGCGACCGAGACGCTGGAGATCGCGCACCACGGTTTCACCGACGCGGGAGGCGCCTGAGATGGCCGCGCCGACCGGGGGCCGGGCGGGGGCGAGCCTGGTACGGGCGTCGCTCGCCGTCCACCAGCCGCCCGCCGATCTGGGCGGGTCGATGGGGGCCCGTATCGGCGAGGTGGAGTTCCAGTTCAATCCGACGCAGGTACGGCTGGGGCGGCAGGCGACCTGGCGGACGCAGGCCGCGGTCGCCTATGCGCGCGGCGCGCCGCCGCAGTTCACCGGGGCGCTGCCGGCCGATCTCCAGTTGGAGGTGTTCCTCGACTCCTCCGGCGCGCCGAACGCCGGGAAGGTGCAGAAGCAGGTCGAGATGCTGCTGTCGTGCTGCGAGGTGACGGAGCAGAGCATCCACACCAAGCGGCCGTCGCCGCCGTGGGTGCGTTTTTCCTGGGGCGCGTTCAACACCGTGCAGTTCATCGCGTACGTGACCAGCGCCCAGGCCACGTACACCCTGTTCAACCCGACGGGTGAGCCGATCCGCGCGACCTGCTCCCTCTCGCTGACCGAGGTGTCGCTGCCCACCAAGGGGCAGAACCCGACCTCCGGCGCGCTGTCCGCGCGGCGGGTCCACCGCACGGTGGCGGGTGACTCGCTGGCGCTGCTGGCCTGGCGGGAGTACGGCGACGCCACCCGGTGGCGGCGGATCGCCGAGGCCAATGACATCGACGATCCGATGCGGCTGCGTCCGGGCACCGAACTGCTCATCCCGGCGGCCGACGAGCACCACGACGACCAGGGGGCCGGCGGCGGCCGGAGCGGGAAGGGGAACCGGCGATGAGCGACCGGACGTACACGAGTGTGCTGCACGTGGAGATCGGGGGTGCGCGGCTGCCGGACAAGCTCGCGGTGCTCCTCGTCGAGGGCTGGGTGGACGCCAGTGTGAACGTGCCGTCGGCGTTCCAGCTCACCTTCAGCGACCCGGGCGGCGACATCCTGGAGAACTTCCGCCAACTGAAGATCGGGGCGAGGACGGTGCTGTCGCCGTTCACGGACGGGCAGCGCGGCGAACCCCTGCTCACGGGCGAGATCACGGCGCTGGAGGTGGACGCGGACGCCGGGGGCAGGTCGCTGGTGGCGCGCGGCTACGACCCGGGCCACCGGCTGCTGCGCAACCGGCGTGTGGCGGGCTATCCGCAGATGACCGCGTCCGACATCGTCCGCCGTCTCGCCGGCCGCAACAACCTCACCCTGGGCACGGTGGACTCCACTCCCACGGTCTACGAGCTGGCCACCCAGCCCAACATCACCGACTGGGACTTCCTCACCCGTCTCGCGCAGGAGAACGACGTCCATCTCTCCTTCGACCGGGACGGCAGGCTGTGTTTCCGTGCCCTGCCGCCCGCGAGCGGCGCGCCGTCCGGTGGCACGCCGGCCGCGCAGAGCCCGTACGTCCTGGAGTTCGGGCACAACGCGCTGCGCAGCCGGGTGGCGATGACGAGTGCCGGGCAGGTCGATCGTGCGGGGGCGCGCGGCTGGGACATGCGCGCCAAGCGCGCGCTGTCCGCCCAGTCCCCGGCCTCTGCCGGTGAGGACATCGACGCCGGGCTGACCCCCGGGCAGGCGACGGCGTCGTTCGGGCCGGCCGAGCTGACCTCCACGGGCACCCCGTACACCACCCAGGCCCAGGTCACCCATGCCGCGCGGGCCCTCGCGGACGATGTGGCGGCGTCGTTCGCGGAGTTGGAGGTGGCGGTCAAGGGCAATCCGGATCTGCTGCCGGGGCGGCCGGTGGCGCTCAAGGGCGCGGGGTTCCCGTTCGAGGGGCGGTACACGGCGACGGGGGTGCGTCATGTCTTCGAGTCCGGGAGGCAGTTCACCACCTGGCTGACGGTGTCGGGCCGGCAGTTCCGGTCGCTGTACGGGCTGGCGTCGGGCGGTCCCGAGACCGCGCCGTCGCTGCCGGGTGTGGCCACGGCGCAGGTCACCAACGCCAAGGACCCGCTGAAGCTGGGCCGGGTCAAGCTGCGTTTCCCCTGGTTGTCGCCGTCGTACGAGAGCGACTGGTGCCGGGTGGCGCAGTTCGGCGGGGTGCGGGGCGGCGGGCTGCTGCTGCCCGAGGTCGGGGACGAGGTGCTGTGCGCCTTCGACCGCGGGTCGTTGGAGCACCCGTACGTGCTGGCCGGTCTCTACAACGGGGTGGACGCGCCGACGCCGGACCCGGACGGGATCGACCCGGTGGACCCCACCAGCGGCCGGATCGCGTGGCGCGCTCTCGCCTCGCGCAGCGGCCACCAGGTCGAGCTGCTGGACGCCCCGAACCGCCGGGCGCGCGGCATCCGGCTGCGGACCGGTGACGGGGCGCTGACGGTGCATCTGGACGAGGCCCGTACCGAGGTGACGGTGCGCAGCGACGGGTCGGTGACGATCAGCGGGACGCGGAAGGTGTCGGTCAAGGCGGGCGGTGATCTGTCGCTGAGTGCCGGGGGGTCGCTGAGTCTGCGGGCCGCCGGGGCGGTGGACGTCAAGGCGGGCACGAAGTTCGACGTGACGGCCGGGGGGAGTGCGCAGATCAACGCGACGGGGACCGCGGGTCTCCGGGCCGCGGGTCCGGTCACCGTCAACTCGGCGGCGACGGTGACGCTGATGGCGCCGGCGGTGCTGCGCAACGGGCTGCCGTTCTGAGGGCGGCGGTGAAGGGATGAGGCGGATGTCCGAGGGAGCGGGAGCGGATGAGTGAGCAATTCGTCGGTGCGGGCTGGGCGTTCCCGGTGCACACCGACGCCGGTGGCGGGATCGCGCTGGCCCGCCGCGAGCGGGAGGTCGAGGAGTCCATCCGGCTGGTGCTGGCCACCGCGCCGGGCGAGCGGCCGATGCGTCCGGAGTTCGGCTGCGCCGTCCACGACCTGGTGTTCGCGCCGGTCAACGAGGCGACGGCGGGTCGTATCCGGTACGAGGTGCGGTCCTCGCTCGACCGTTGGGAGCCCCGGATCGAGGTCCTCGACGTCGAGGTGAGCCCGGCGCCGGAGGACCCCTCCGTCCTCTTCATCGACGTCCGTTACACGGTGCGTGGCACCAACAATCCGCGCAGCCTGGTCTTCCCGTTCTATGTGATCCCGTCCGCGGAGGGCTCCGGCGCCGACGGCGGGTCCCCGGCAACCGAAAGCGATCTGTGATGGCCCTGCCCGCCCCCCATCTCGACGACCGGCGCTTCCAGCAGTTCGTCGACGACGCCAAGCGCTATGTGCAGCAGCGGTGCCCGGAGTGGACCGACCACAATGTCTCCGATCCGGGTGTCACCCTGATCGAGGCCGTGGCGCACATGGCCGACCAGCTGGTCTACCGCCTCAACCGGGTGCCGGAGAAGAACCAGTTGGCGTTCATGGACCTGTTGGGCATCACCCTGTTCCCGCCGTCGGCGGCCCGCGCCGAGGTGACGTTCCGGCTGTCGGCGCCCCAGCCGGAGCCGGTCCTCCTGCCCGCCGGGACGGAGGTGGCGACCAGCCGCACCGAGACGGAGGAGGCGGTGGTCTTCGCGACCGACGAGGACCTGACCGTCATCCCCTGCGACCTGGCCGCCGTACTGCGCCAGGAGTCCGGCGGCACGCCGCAGGACCAGAGCGCGGACGTCTTCGGCGGCAGTGACGTGGCGGCCTTCGCCGCCGTGCCGCAGCCCGGGGACGCTCTGCTGTTCGGGCTGTCGGCGGCGGTGCCGCGGTGCATGGCGGTACTGCGGCTGGACAGCCGGGTGGACGGTGTCGGTGTCGACCCGCGCCAGCCGCCGCTGGTGTGGGAGGCGTGGACGGCGGACGGGTGGGCGGTGTGCGAGGTGGACGAGGACACCACCGGCGGCCTCAACCGCCCCGGTGACGTGGTGCTGCACGTCCCCGCCGGCCATCTCGTCTCCCGTGTGGGGCGGACCGACGCGGGCTGGCTGCGCTGCCGTGTGGTGGCCGCCGCCCCCGGCCAGCCGTTCTACAGCGCCTCCCCCACCGTGCGGGCCGCCTCCGCGTTCACCATCGGCGGTACGGCGTCCGCCTCGCACGCGGAGACGGTCCGCGACGAGATCCTGGGTGAGGCGTCGGGCGTCCCCGGGCAGCGGCTGCGCCTCGCGCACGCCCCGGTGGTCGCGGGCCGGCCGCCGCTGGTCGTGGAGGTCTCCGACGGGGAGGGCTGGCAGCCGTGGGAGGTCGTCGCCGACTTCGCCGCTTCCGGGCCCGCCGACCGGCACCTCACCCTGGACGCCACCACCGGGGAGATCGCCTTCGGGCCCTGCGTCCGTCTCCCGGACGGGTCGGTGGCGCAGTACGGGGCGGTGCCGCCCAAGGGCAGCGCGGTCCGCGCCGCGTACTACCGCACCGGTGGCGGCCGCGGCGGCAATGTGGCGCGCGGCGCGATCCAGGTGCTGCGCAGCTCCATCCCGTCCATCGCCGGTGTCGAGAACCGTGAGGCGGCGCGCGGTGGTGTGGACGGCGAGACGGTGCGGGAGGCGAAGCTGCGGGCGCCCGTGACGCTGCGCGCCCAGGAGCGTGCGGTGACCGCGCGCGATTACGAGGAGCTGTCCCGCCGGGCCGCGCCGGAGGCCGCGCGCATCCGCTGCCTCTCAGTCGACGACGACCGGGCGGGGGACAACGCGGTACGGGTCCTGGTCGTCCCGCAGGCCGTCCCCGACCGGGGCGGCAGGGTCCGCTTCGAGCAACTGGTGCCCGGGGAGGAGCTGCTGGCCCGGTTGACGGCGTTCCTGGACGAGCGCCGTCCGCTGGGCACCCGTCTCGCCGTGGGCCCGCCGTTCTACCAGGGCGTCACGGTGGTCGCCACGTTGCACGCGTTCCGGGCGGCGAACGCGGAACGGGTGCGGGCCGAGGCTTTGGATGCCCTCTACGCCCATCTGGACCCGCTGACGGGCGGGGCGCACGGGGACGGCTGGCCGTTCGGGCGGCCGCTGCACTCCGGGGAGATCTTCGCCGCGCTCCAGCGGGTGCCGGGGGTGGAGCTGGTCGACGAGGTGCTGCTGCATCCCGCCGACCCGCTCACCGGCCGCCGCGGCGAGGCGACCGACCGACTCGATCTCGACCCGTCGGCGCTGCTGTTCCCCTTCGACCACCGCGTCCGTGTGATCGAGGCCCGATGACCATTCCTGTACCGTCCGCCCCTTCCGAAGGCGGGGGCTCGTCCCGGGGCACCGTGCCGGGCCTGCTCTCCGCGCACCCGATCGGGGAGCAGCTTCCCGGCGTCTACGCCGACGACGACTTCACCCAGCGTTTCGTCGCGGGGCTGGACGTGGTGCTGGCGCCGTTGTTCACGGTGCTGGACTGCCTGGAGGCGTACTTCGACCCGGCGCTCGCGCCCGAGGACTTCGTCGACTGGCTGGCCACCTGGGTCGGCACGGAGCTGGAGGGCACACAGCCGCTGCCGGTCCGCCGTTACGCGGTGGCCTCGGCGGTGGCGCTGCACCGGCTGCGCGGCACCCGGCGCGGCCTGTACGGCGCGCTCCGTCTGGCCTTCGGGGTGAGCCCGGAGATCGCCGAGAGCGGTGGCGCGAGTTGGTCCGCGCGCCCGCTCGGCGGCTTTCCGGGGTCGCCGCGGGCCGGCCTCCAGGTCGTCCTCCGGGTGCCGGACCCGTCGGCCGTCGACGTCCACCGGGTGCGTGCCGTGGTCGCCGCTGCCCGGCCCGCGCATCTGCCGTTCACCGTGGAGGTGACCGCGCAGGCCCCCTCCGCTCCCCCGCCGTTCTCCGAAGGAACCCGACCATGACCCTCTCCACCTGCCCCGACTGCGCCACCCCGGTGCACCGCAGGGGCCAGTCGTTCTGCGACTCCTGCGGCGCCTTCCTGCGCTGGGACAGCCCGGCCGGACCGGTGCCCGCGGCGGCGGACGCCCCGGGCGGCGCCCCGCTGCCCGCGGCGGCGGACGACGAACCGACCGTGCCGCTCCCGCCCGCTTGTGCGGGCCCCCGTCAATTCCTTTGA
>NZ_JCANQV010000303.1:0-6566 GCF_059553635.1 Candidatus Streptomyces philanthi | reverse complement strand
CAGGGGAGGCCCCGCACCGTATGGTGCGGGGCCTTTCTGCGTTCCGGGACAATTCCCCGGCCTGGAGGGGAAGGACCGGCGTACGGGGTTATCGCGGGCGGGCGGGCGGGCGGGCGGGTGGTCGGTTCGGTGAGGGCGGCGATTGCCTCGTCGATGGGGGTGGGGCCGGAGATGAGTTCCAGGGTGAGGCCCGTGGCGGCGGGGGTGGCGAGCAGGGCGGCCACGTCCGCGCGGTCGATTTCGCCGACGCCGGTGGTCGCGGCGAGGCGGACGCGGCCGGTGCCTGGGCCGGCGCGGAACCACGAGGGCCTGGGGCGGGACGCATACGGGCATAGGGATGCGCTGCTGTCCGACAGTGCCTGCGAAGAGGATTCAGCCGGACAGCGCCTGTCCGGCTGAGCCCCGGCGTCGTCAGAGCTGACCGCTGGACTTCAGGGTGAGGTAGGCGTCCGCCAGGTCGGGAGCCAGGCGGTCGGGGGTGGAATCGATGACAGTGACACCGTGGCGGCGGAGGACATCGGCGGTGTGTCGGCGCGCGGCGCGGGTGTGTTCCGCAGCTGCTGCGGCGTAGACGGCCTGGGGCGTGTGGCGGCCGGCGGCCATTTCGTCGATGCGGGGATCGGCTACAGCGGCCACGAGCACCTTGTTGCGTCGTGTGAGGCCGGGGAGGACCGGGAGCAGAGCCTCTTCCACGGGGGCCGGGTCGAGGCCCATGAAGAGGACGATGAGGGAGCGCCGCGGGGCGGTGCGTTGGATCTCGGCTGCCAGTCCGCGGGCGTCCGGCTCGACGAGTTCTGCTTCGACGGGAGCCAGGGCGTCGGTGAGGGCCGGCAGGAGATCACCGGCCGTACGGCCTTGTACGGAGGTGCGTACTCGGCGGTCGTAGGCGAGCAGGTCGACGTGGTCGCCGGCGCGGGAGGCCAGTGCGGCCAGCAGGAGGGCGGCGTCCATGGAGGCGTCGAGGCGGGGGATGTCACCGACGCGGCCGGCCGAAGTGCGGCCGGTCTCCAGGACGAGCAGGAGGCGACGGTCCCGTTCGGGGCGCCAGGTGCGTACGGAGAGGGATTGCCTGCGGGCGGTGGCCCGCCAGTCGATGGAACGGATGTCGTCGCCGTGCAGGTAGTCGCGGAGGCTGTCGAACTCGGTTCCCTCACCGCGCGTCAGGACGCTGGTGCGACCGTCGAGTTCCCGGAGGCGGGCGAGCTTGGCGGGAAGGTGCTTGCGACTGGTGAAGGGGGGGAGCACGCGCAGGGTGCCCGGAACGTCATGGCTTCCCTGACGGGCGGCCAGGCCGAGGGGGCCGTACGAGCGGACCGTGACGCGGACCGCGTGGTGATCACCGCGGCGCGTCGGTCGGAGGACGGTGGAGATGCGGCGGCGTTCCGCGCCGGGAACGCGGACGCTGTGGCGGGATGCGGTGATCTCGGAACCGGGCTGGAAGCTGCTCGGGGGCCAGGCGTCGCGGATATCGGCGCAGAGGGGACGGCGGTCCGGGTTGGTGACGGTGAGGTGTGTGAGGGCCTCTCCTGTTAGTCGAACTGTTGTGTCACCGGTTCGGGTGAAACGGAGCTTTCGCACTGGCGCGGCGAGAGCCATATCGCACAGGATTGCTATCAGCAGGGCGAGTTGGACGGTAAGGATGCCGAGCCAGCTCGGGAGAACGAAGCCGACGAAGAGGGCTCCGAGCGCGGAAAGGAGGGCGGTACGTCCGGTGAGGGCCACGGCGTTTTCTCGGCGTCAGCGGGGGACGGGGAGGTGGGCCAGCACGGCGGTGATGACGGAGTCCGGCGTCACTCCTTCCATCTCCGCTTCCGGACGGAGATGGACACGGTGGCGGAGTGTCGGGAGTGCGAGGGCCTTGACGTCGTCGGGGGTCACATAGTCGCGGCCGGTGAGCCAGGCCCAGGCGCGGGATGTGGAGAGCAGAGCGGTGGCACCACGGGGTGACACACCGAGAGCAAGTGAGGGGGATTCACGGGTGGCACGGCAGATATCGACGATGTAGGCGGTGACCTCGGGGGAGACGGAGGTCTGCGCGACCGCGGTCCTGGCCGCTTCGAGAGCGGCGGCGGAGGCGACGGGGCGGACTCCCGCGGCCTTGAGGTCGCGGGGGCTGAAGCCCGACGCATGGCGGGTGAGGATGTCGATCTCGTCCTGGCGTGCCGGCAGGGGGACCGTCAGCTTGAGCAGGAAACGGTCGAGTTGGGCTTCGGGGAGCGGATAGGTGCCCTCGTACTCCACCGGGTTCTGGGTGGCTGCCACCAGGAACGGCTCCGGGAGGGGGCGCGGTGTGCCGTCGACGGTCACCTGGCGTTCCTCCATCGCTTCGAGGAGGGATGCCTGGGTCTTGGGCGGGGTGCGGTTGATCTCGTCGGCGAGAAGGAGGTTGGTGAAGACAGGGCCGGGCTGGAAGGAGAACTCCGAGGCGCGGGCGTCGTAGACGAGGGAACCGGTGACATCGCTCGGCATCAGGTCGGGTGTGAACTGGATGCGCTTGGTGTCGAGTTCGAGGCCGGCGGACAGTGCGCGTATCAGCAGGGTCTTGGCAACGCCCGGGACGCCTTCGAGAAGCACATGACCGCGGCAGAGCAGCGCCACGACCAGGCCCGTGACGGTGGGGTCCTGGCCGACGACGGCCTTGGCGATCTCGGTGCGCAGGGCCTCCAGGGAGGCGCGGGCGCTGTCAGCGGTCGGGGTGCTCACGGGGGGCGTGCCTCTCTTGGGAAACGATCGAGGTGAGGAGTGCGTCGAGGTGGTCGGCCAGCTGCACCAGGGCCTTGTCGTCGGCCGGAGCCGGTCCGAAGAGCAGGGCCGTCAGGTCTGTGGCGTTGTCCGGTGACGAGGGCATCCGGGCACGGACGGCGGTGAGGAGGATGTCCGGGGTGTGGGCGTGCGCGGGGGCCACACCGACGAGAGGGGCGAGCCGGTCACGGGTCGCGGAACGCAGGACGGCGGAGGCACGGTCGCGGGCGTTGGCCTGCTCGTAGAGACGCGCGTGTCCTTCGGCGGTCTCGGAGGCCGGAACGGTCACCGGGAGCCGTTCGGGTACGAGGGGGCCGAGTCTGCGGGCGCGCCACAGCGCGGCGCATCCGGCGGCGAGGGTGAGCTGGAGCAGCCCCCAGCTCCAGCCGGAGGGGATCAGATCGAAGAAGTCGCGTGGTGCGTCCGGGGAGGACGACGGGTCACTGGCGGAGGGGAGGTACCAGATCAGATGGTCGTGCGCACCGAGCAGTTGAAGGGCGAGCGAGGCATTGCCGCGCTCCGTGAGACGGTGGTTGTAGAGGATGCCCGGCGCGCCGAGGAGCACGGTGTCGCGGCCGGACGGCGTGGCCGGAAGCCGTACAAGTGTCGGCAGGCCCTCGTCGGCGTAGCAGGCGTCGCTGTGGGCGTCGGACGTCGTGTAGCGCACGCCGCCTGTGAGGGCGTCGCCCGCGCGCTGCGCGGCGGTAAGGGCGCAGCCCGGATCGTGCGGGCCGACGGGTACGGAGTCCTTCGCCCGCACCCCGGGGGCGAAGGTGTCGAGCGCGGTGCCTTCCGGCGCCAGGAGAACGGTGCGGCCGGTGGTGCGCGCGGTTGCGGAGCGCAGGGCGGTCAGTTGTCGGGGGGTGAGCAGACCGGGGTCGGTGACCAGGAGGGTCGTCCGGGGACCGGCCGCGGAGGCGGCCTCTGCGGCGGTGGTCACCACACGGGTGGTCACTCCGCGGTCGGCGAGCAGTTGGGTCAGGGCCTGGCTGCCCAGCGGGTCCGCCGAGCGGGGGTCGAGCCGTCCGTGGTTCCGGCCGGACTGCAGGGCCGCGAGGGCGAGGCCGCTGACGACGAGCACCAGCAGGGCGAGCAGCAGCCCGCGCGACCGGGTCCACAGCCAGTGGGCGGAAGGGGTGAGCGAGGACGTGCTCGGGGTGGCGGTCATCCGCGGCTGCCGAGGGTGCTCGCGGCGGGCTGCGGCCTGGTGTTCCGGAGGTCGGTGTCCAGGGCGCTCATCAGGGCGTATGCCTCCGGGGTGCCGTGGTGGCCGCCGTATGTGATGTCGTCGAAGGCGCGGGCCGCCGCGCGCAGCCGTGCCGCGTGCGCGGGGAGTGCCCGGCCCGCCTCCGCGGCGGCTTCGTCGGCGGTGCGGCCCGGTGCCGGTGTCAGCAGTGCCCGCTCCTCCAGGGAGAGGACAAGCGCGCGGAGTCTCTCCTGGACGGCCGGGCTCCACCGGCTCTCGGCGGCGTGCCGTTCGGCCGTGGCGCGGTGTTCGGCCGCGGTGCTGGGTGTGTCGGTGAAGAGAGTGCGGCTGCTGGTGGCGGTGCGGCGGAGGGAGCCGAGCCGCAGCCGTAGCGCGACGACGAGCAGCAGGACGATGACGACGAGGGTGAGGAGCCCGATCCAGCCGCCCGGAGAGACGCCGGCGGCCGTGTGGAGGAGTTCTCCGACGCGGTCCCAGAGCCAGTTCAGGGCGCGCTGGATCGGATTCGGGTCGTGCTGGTGGTACCGGGGGTCGGACAGTTCGCGTTCCGCCGCCTCACGGGCGGGTACGCGGGATATCCGCAGCGGCTCCTCTCCCTCGGAGAGCGCCGCGAGATGCCCGAGCACGACCATGCTCCCCCCTGCCGTCACCGCGTCAGCCTCCCGTAGCCGGGCCCCCGGGGCGTCCCGGGGAGCTGTCCTCGGCACCACCCGTGTCCCCGGGGGCCGGGGGCTCGCCGGGCCCGGACGGGGCGGCCTGCGGGCGCGGCGCGGAAGCCTCGGGGGAGGTGGCGGGGGCCGGGACGGTGCCGGGTACGGCCGCGCTCGCCGGGGGAGCCCCCGCACCGCCGGTGGCGGGGTACGCGGCGGGCGGCTCCGTGCCGTAGCCGGGGATTCCGGCGGCTCGGGCGAGTTCGATGTCGAGGGCCTCGCGGCGGATGCGCTGGTCCATGTAGAGGAGCGAGGTGACTCCGGCGCTGAGCGGCAGCGTCAGGGTGGAGCTGATCACGGCGCCGATGCCCAGCACGGTGAGGAACGTCCAACTCGCGGAGCCGCTGGTGCCCTCCAGCCAGTTCATGATGCTGTCGCCCTCCAGGAGGAACGCGATCACCGTGACCGCGGACTGCACGCTGAGGGCGAATATGGCGATGATGATGTACGTCAGGATCTGGATGCCCAGCACGCGCCACCAGGAGCCCCGTACGAGCTTCGCCGAACGGCGCATCGAGGCGATGACCCCCTGCCGCTCCAGCACGAGAGCGGGGGAGGCGAGGCTGTAACGCACCCCCAGCCAGATGTTCACGAGCAGCGCGGCGAAGGCCCCGAAAAGCGCCAGCAGCGGCCCCGCCGCACTCGTGCTCGCCGCGCTCAGTACCAGCCCCGGCGCGATGCCCACGGCCATGACGGCGAGAAGGATCAATGGCAGCAGGAGCAGCAGACCGAGCAGGCGCGGCAGCCGGGCGCGCGCTTCGCGCCAGGCTTCCCCGGTGGTGACGGGGCGTCCCAGGACGGCCCGGCTCACCACGACGGTGAGCAGTCCGGTCGCGATGATCGAGGCGAGCAGTCCGATCACCGAGGTGAGGAGAGTGCCGAGAAGGGAGATGCCGAGTTCGCGGATCTCCTCCCGGCTCGGGGAGCCTGTGGCGCCGTTGCCCACGGAGAGCTGCCGGCCCGCGTCCGTGAACCACAGGCCGTTGGCCACGGTGGTGGCGGTCTCCGTGACGATCGCGACGACCAGCGAGATGCCGAGGACGGTGCGCCAGTGGGCGCGCATCGTCGAGATCGCGCCGTCCAGGATCTCGCCGATGCCGAGTGGGCGGAGCGGGATGACGCCGGGCTTCGCGGCCTGGGGGACGGAGGACCAGCCGACGCCGCCCCAACCGGGCTGCGGGCCGGGTCCGCCCCAACCACCGCCCGCGCCGGAGTGGGCGCGCCCCCGGGCGCCCGTGCCGCTCTGCTGCGGGATACCGGCGGGGGTGGTCCACTGGCCCGCCGGCGGCTGCTGCGCCGACCAGTTCGGTGGTATGGGCGGCTCGGCGGAGCCGGGGCTTCCGGCCGTGCCGGAGGGCTGCTCCTGAGCACCGCGGTCCGGTTCCTCGGAGGGGGTGGATCCGGGCGAGGCCCAGCCCGGAGAGTTGTTCATCGTCGCTCCTTCGTGCATTCCCGCCGCGGGGGCGGTCGGGGTCCGGTGTCCGCGGTGTCAGTCATCGTGTCATGGCGTCCTGCGCGGCGTGCCGTTGGCCGGAGGGGGACAGGCGCTTCTGCGGGAGCGGTCATCGACGGCAGACTGGGCGGATGGTCGATCGCTACGAGGTATCCGAGGCGGGCGCCGCGCAGCCCGCAGCCCCGTCGTTGCGCTGGGCGGACCCCCCGGAGGGGCCCGCGGTGGTCCTTCTCGATCAGACGCGGCTGCCGGCCGAGGAGGCCGAGCTGGTCTGTGCCGAGGTGCCCGCGCTGGTGCGGGCGATCCGCACGCTGGCTGTGCGCGGTGCTCCGCTGCTGGGCATCGCGGGTGCGTACGGCGTGGCGCTGGCCGCGGCGCGGGGTGACGACGTCAGCGAGGCTGCGGAGGTGCTGGCGCATGCCCGGCCCACCGCCGTCAACCTGGCGTACGGCGT
>NZ_JCANQV010000302.1:0-6600 GCF_059553635.1 Candidatus Streptomyces philanthi | reverse complement strand
CGCAGCCGCAGCCGCAGCAGGGCGGCTACGGCTATCCGCAGACCTCCTACGGCTACCCCCAGCAGCCCCAGCAGCAGGTGCCACACCCGCAGCAGCCACCCGCCCCGCCGCAGTACCCCCAGGCGCCCACCCAGCAGCCGGCCTACGGCTACCCGCAGCCCGGCCCCCAGGCCGCGCCCCAGGACCCGCAGCAGGCGGCCCTCCACGCGGCCCAGCAGGCCCAGCAGGCACAACAAGCGCAGCAGGCCCAGCAGATGGCCGCCTACCACCAGCAGCAGGCGGCCCAGCAGGCGCAGCAGCCCTATCAGCCGCTGCCGGGGCAGCAGCCCGCCGACCCGTACGCGGGGCAGTACGCCTCGTACTCCCCGCCCGGCGCGCAGCAGCAGCCGCAGCGGGCCGCCCCCGGCGCGCCGCTGGGCTACAGCGCCGCCGTCGAGCTGACCTCGGACCGGCTGCTGCGCAACCAGCCCAAGAAGCGCAAGCCGGGCGCCAACGCGCAGCCGTCCAAGTTCCGGCTGGGGGCGAAGAAGGAGGAGGCGGAGCGGCAGCGGAAGCTGGAGCTGATCCGTACGCCGGTGATGTCCTGCTACCGCATCGCGGTGATCAGCCTCAAGGGTGGTGTCGGCAAGACCACGACGACCACCGCGCTCGGCGCCACCCTCGCCTCCGAGCGGCAGGACAAGATCCTGGCGATCGACGCCAACCCGGACGCCGGCACCCTCGGCAGGCGGGTGCGCCGCGAGACCGGCGCGACCATCCGTGACCTGGTGCAGGCGATCCCGCATCTGCACAGCTACATGGACATCCGGCGGTTCACCTCGCAGGCGCCCTCCGGTCTGGAGATCCTCGCCAACGACGTCGACCCGGCCGTCTCCACGACCTTCAACGACGAGGACTACCGCCGGGCGATCGACGTCCTCGGGCGGCAGTACCCGGTCATCCTGACCGACTCGGGCACCGGTCTGCTCTACAGCGCGATGCGCGGGGTGCTGGACCTGGCCGACCAGCTGATCATCATCTCCACGCCGTCCGTGGACGGCGCGAGCAGCGCCAGCACGACCCTGGACTGGCTCTCCGCGCACGGCTACGCCGATCTCGTGCAGCGCGGTATCACCGTGATCTCGGGTGTCCGCGAGACCGGCAAGATGATCAAGATCGACGACATCGTGTCGCACTTCGAGACCCGGTGCCGCGGCGTGGTCGTGGTCCCGTTCGACGAGCACCTCGCCACGGGCGCCGAGGTCGACCTCGACATGATGCGGCCCAAGACCCGCGAGGCGTACTTCGCCCTCGCCGCCCTGGTCGCCGAGGACTTCACCCGCGTCCAGCAGGCGCAGGGCGGCTGGGGCGACCCCAACGCCCCGCAGCAGGGCGACCCGTACGCCCAGCAGCAGCCCGGCCTGACCCCGCAGGGCTACCCGCAGCAGGCCGGGTACCCCCAGGCGGGCCAGCCCCAGCAGTGGCCGCAGCAACCACCGCAGCAGGGCTACGCGCAGCCCCCGGCGCACTGGCAGCAGCCCGCGCCGGACGCGCCGCAGCAGGGATGGCAGCAGCCGCCCCAGCAGTGACGGTACGGAAAAGGGGCGGGGCCCGGCACCTCACACGGTTGCCGGACGCCGCCCCTTCGCGTACGTGTCAGGAGGCCGCCGCGATGATGCCCCGCGCCTCTTCGACGTCGACCGCCATCCGCTCCAGCAGCGCGTCCAGGGTGTCGAACTTCTCCTGGCCCCGGATGTAGGCGAGGAAGTCCACCGCGACGTGCAGCCCGTACAGGTCCAGTCCGACGCGGTCGATGGCGTACGCCTCGACGGTGCGCGTCGTCCCGTCGAACTGCGGGTTGGTGCCGACGGACACGGCCGCGGGCATCGCCTCGCCCTCGACGTGCAGCAGTCCGGCGTAGACCCCGTCGGCGGGGATCGCGGTGTGCGGCAGGGTCTCCAGGTTGGCCGTGGGGAAGCCCATCTCGCGACCCCGCTGGGCACCGCGGACGACGATGCCCTCGACGCGGTGCGGGCGGCCCAGGACCTCCGCGGCGCCGGCCACATCGCCCTCGGCGACCAGTTGGCGGGTGAGGGTGGAGGAGAACGGCACCCCGTCGCCCGCCGTGCCCCGCTCGACGAGGTCGACGACCTCGACGGCGTAGTCGTAGGTGCGGCCCAGTTCGGTGAGGGTGCCGACGGTGCCGGTGGCCCGGTGGCCGAAGCGGAAGTTGGGGCCCTCCACGACCAGCCGCGCGTGCAGCTTGTCGACCAGGACCTTGACCACGAAGTCGGCCGGCGCGAGCTTCGAGAACTCCTTGGTGAACGGCAGGACGAGCACCGCGTCCACCCCCAGTCCGGCCATCAGCTCCGCACGCCGGTGGTGGGGTGCCAGCAGCGGCGGGTGCGTCCCGGGGCGCACGACCTCGCTGGGGTGCGGGTCGAAGGTGACGACCACCGCGGGAACGCCCAGCTCACGGGCGCGTGCCACGGTCCTGCCGATGATCAGTTGGTGGCCGCGGTGCACCCCGTCGTACGAGCCGATGGTGACGACGCTGCGCCCCCAGTCCTCGGGGATGTCCTCCAAGCCACGCCAGCGCTGCACTGTGCCCGCTCCTCGCCCGAACTCTTGTCCGTCCAACTGCGCCCTCTCTCCGGACGCAGGTCCAAGACTGCCATGCCCGTGGTGCCGCCCCGCGCGAAGGGTGGCCTCGCCGCGACGGGAGCGGTGCCCCGGTGCGGCGGGACCCGCCGCGTCAGGCGAACACCGCCAGGCTCTTCGTCTTCCCGCCGCGGTTCTCCACCAGGGCCAGGAACGTACCGTCCGGGGCGAAAGCGGCGACCGGCCCCTCGGTCTCGAACAGCGGCATCGGGATGCGCGCGCCGTTCGTCAGCAGCCGCGCCTGGGAGGCGGCCACGTCCCAGCGGGTGAACGCCGCCGCGGCCGCCTCGGCGATCGGCATCACCGGGAGCCCGGCGTCCGGGTCGTCCACGGCGGCCTGGAGCTGTTCCAGGGTGCGGGCCCGGTCCAGCTTGTACGGGCCGACGCGGGTGCGGCGCAGCGCCGTCAGATGCCCGCCGACGCCGAGCGAGGCCCCCAGGTCCCGGGCGAGTGCCCGGATGTAGGTGCCGGAGGAGCAGACGACGGAGACCAGCAGATCGGTCACCGGGGTGCCGTCCTCGGCCTCGGTCTCGTGCACGGAGTGCACCACGAACGAGGACACGGTGACGGGCCGTGCCGGTATCTCCACGTCCTCGCCGTCGCGGACCCGCGAGTACGACCGCTTGCCGTCGATCTTGATGGCGCTGACCTTCGACGGCACCTGCATGATCGCGCCGGACAGCTCAGCGACGCCGGCGTCGATGTCCTCCCGGGCGAGCCCGTGCGCGGCCTTGGACGCGGTGGTCTCGCCCTCGGCGTCATCGGTGAGCGTCGACTGCCCGAGCCGGATCGTGCCGACGTACTCCTTCTCCGTCAGCGCGAGGTGGCCCAGCAGCTTGGTCGCCCGTTCGATGCCCAGGACGAGGACGCCGGTGGCCATCGGGTCGAGCGTGCCGGCGTGCCCGACGCGGCGGGTGCGGGCCATGCCCCGCATCTTCGCCACGACGTCGTGCGACGTGAAGCCGGACGGCTTGTCGACGATGACAAGGCCGTCCGGCCCGGTGTTCTGGCGCTTCATTCTGCGGCTGTGTCCTCGTCGTCGCCGGGCTTGCGGTACGGGTCGGCCTCACCGGCGTACTGGGCGCCCGAGGACGCCTCGCGGACCTTGGCGTCCGACGCCCGCGCCCGGTCGAGGAGGTCCTCGATGGTCTTGGCGTTCTCCGGGAGCGCGTCCGCGACGAACGTCAGGGTGGGCGTGAACTTGGTGCCCGCGGCGGCGCCGACCGCGGAGCGCAGGATGCCCTTGGCGCTCTCCAGTCCGGCGGCCGCGCTGGCCCGGTCCTGCTCGTCGCCGTAGACGGTGTAGAAGACCGTCGCCTCCCGCAGGTCGCCGGTGACCCGGGTGTCGGTGATGGTCACGTGCGTGCCGAGCCGCGGGTCCTTGATGCCGCGCTGCAGCTTCTGGGCGACCACCTCCCGGATGAGGTCTGCCAGCCTCTTCGCCCGCGCATTGTCGGCCACTGGTCCGTCTCCTTCTTGTCTTCCACAATTGTGCTTCCACCGGCGTCCGCGCGCCCGGTCGTCATGACCAGTCGTCGTCGCCGTGCAGCCGCCGCCGTACCGACAGCAGCTCCACTTCGGGCCGTGCGGCGACCAGGCGCTCGCAGCGGTCCATGACCTCGTTGAGGTGTCCGGCGTCCCCGGACACGACCGCCAGGCCGATGACGGCCCTGCGGTACAGGTCCTGCTCCCCGACCTCCGCGACGCTCACCGCGTACTTGCGGCACAGCTCGGCGACGATCGGGCGGACGACGGAGCGCTTCTCCTTCAGCGACCGTACGTCGCCGAGAAGCAGATCGAAGGACAGCGTCCCTACGTACATGCTGGGGCGGGTAGAGCCACCCGCGGGGCCTTGGGTGCCGGTCCTGTGAACGGTACACGCAACGTACGGGGCCGATCGACGGAAATACCTCCGCCGACCGGCCCCGGACGAGCCGCCCGCGGCCCGGCCACCGAAGCGGTGACCGTGCCGCGGGCGGGCTGCACGCCGCGTCAGCCGCGCGGCTTCTCGCGCATCTCGTACGTCGCGATGATGTCGTCGACCTTGATGTCGTTGAAGTTGCCGAGGTTGATACCGCCCTCGAACCCTTCGCGGATCTCGGTGACGTCGTCCTTGAAGCGACGCAGACCGGAGATGGTGAGGTCCTCCGCGACGACCTTGCCGTCGCGGATGAGGCGCGCCTTGGTGTTGCGCTTGACCTCGCCGGAGCGGATGAGGACACCCGCGATGTTGCCGAGCTTGGACGAGCGGAAGACCTCGCGGATCTCGGCCGTACCGAGCTCGACCTCCTCGTACTCCGGCTTGAGCATGCCCTTGAGGGCCGCCTCGATCTCCTCGATCGCCTGGTAGATGACCGAGTAGTACCGGACGTCGACGCCCTCGCGGTCGGCGCGCTGGGTGGCGCGGCCCTCCGAACGGACGTTGAAGCCGATGACGATCGCGTCGGAGCCGGTCGCCAGGTCGATGTCGGACTCCGTGACCGCACCGACGCCGCGGTGCAGGACGCGGATGTCGACCTCTTCGCCGACGTCGAGCTGGATCAGCGAGGACTCCAGGGCCTCGACGGAACCGGACGCGTCGCCCTTGATGATGAGGTTGAGCTGCTGCACCTCGCCGGCCTTGAGCACCTTGTCCAGGTCCTCCAGGGAGACCCGGCGGGTGCGCTTGGCGAAGGCGGCGTTGCGCTCGCGCGCCGCGCGCTTCTCGGCGATCTGGCGGGCCGTGCGGTCCTCGTCGACGACCAGGAAGTTGTCGCCGGCGCCCGGGACGTTGGTCAGACCCAGGACCAGGACGGGGGTCGAGGGACCCGCTTCCTGGACGTTGTTGCCCTTGTCGTCGAGCATCGCCCGGACACGGCCGTACGCGTCGCCGACGACCATGGTGTCACCGACCCGCAGGGTGCCGCGCTGGACCAGGACGGTGGCGACGGCGCCGCGGCCGCGGTCGAGGTGGGACTCGATCGCGATGCCCTGCGCGTCCTGCTCGGCGTTGGCCCGCAGGTCGAGCGCGGCATCCGCGGTCAGGACCACGGCCTCCAGCAGCTTGTCGATGTTCAGACCCTCACGGGCGGAGATGTCGACGAACATCGTGTCGCCGCCGTACTCCTCGGCGACCAGGCCGAACTCGGTCAGCTGGCCGCGGACCTTCGTCGGGTCGGCGCCCTCGACGTCGATCTTGTTGACCGCGACCACGATCGGCACGTCGGCCGCCTTGGCGTGGTTCAGGGCCTCGATCGTCTGCGGCATGACACCGTCGTTGGCCGCCACCACGAGGACCGCGATGTCGGTCGACTTCGCACCACGGGCACGCATGGCGGTGAACGCCTCGTGGCCCGGGGTGTCGATGAAGGTGATGCGGCGCTCTTCCTCGTTGACCTCGGTGGAGACCTGGTAGGCACCGATGTGCTGGGTGATGCCGCCGGCCTCGCCCGCGATCACGTTGGTCTTGCGGATCGCGTCCAGCAGTCGCGTCTTACCGTGGTCGACGTGACCCATGACGGTCACCACCGGCGGACGCGCGACGAGCATCTCCTCGCCGCCCTCGTTGCCGAACTCGATGTCGAAGGACTCCAGGAGCTCGCGGTCCTCCTCCTCCGGGCTGACGATCTCGACGACGTAGTTCATCTCGCCGGCGAGCAGCTCCAGCGTCTCGTCGGAGACGGACTGGGTCGCGGTGACCATCTCGCCGAGGTTCAGCATGACCTGGACCAGCGACGCCGGGTTGGCGTTGATCTTCTCCGCGAAGTCGGTCAGCGACGCGCCGCGCGACAGACGGACCTTCTGGCCGTTGCCGCGGGGCAGCATGATGCCGCCCACCGACGGGGCCTGCATGGCCTCGTACTCCTGACGGCGCTGCCGCTTCGACTTGCGGCCACGACGCGCGGGACCGCCGGGACGGCCGAACGCGCCCTGCGTGCCACCACGGCCACCGGGGCCGCCGGGACGACCGCCGAAGCCGGG
>NZ_JCANQV010000301.1:0-6667 GCF_059553635.1 Candidatus Streptomyces philanthi | reverse complement strand
TGTGGTGGCTGCGGCGTACGGGGCGGCTGCCGCGCGGCGGGGGACGGCGGTACGGGCGGACGCCGCGGCCGGGGCGGCGGACGATGGCCGAGGTGGACGCGATGACCGGCACCCAGTTCGAGGAGCTGGTGGCGGAGCTGTGCCGCAGGGACGGCTGCCGCGAGGTGAGGCGGGTGGGCGGCGCCGGGGACAACGGCGCGGACGTCGTCGGGCGGCTCCCCGACGGCCGCAGCATGATCATCCAGTGCAAGCGGTACAAGCCGAGCAGCAGCGTCGCCAGCCGTGAGCTGCGCGATCTGCTGGGCGCCAAGGTGCACTTCGGGGCCGATGTCGCGGTCTTCGTGACCACGACCCGCTTCACCGCGCCCTCGCAGGCGTTCGCCGCGCAGAACGGGATCGTCGCCGTCCACCGCGACCAGCTCGGCCTGTGGAACAGCGGCGCCCGCCTCACCTCGCTGGCCGCCGTCGGCGCCTCGGGCCACGGCGACGCCCGGCACCGGACGCGGTGGCGCCGCACCTACGGGTGAACGCGCCCGGCGACCGGGTGGCCGGTGGTCCGTTCCGGTGCGGCGGGGCGGGGCCGAGGAAGCGGAGGGGCCGCGCGGGCCCCGGGGTCAGAGGCTGTGGGCGATGGGGTGGTGCGGCTCGTACAGGGGGATCTCCGCGCCGCTCGGCAGCCGGAGGACGGTGCCGCGGCCCCAGCTCGCCTCGGTGATCGGGCCGGTGAACTCGGCTCCGTAGGAACGGAGTTCGTCGATCTGGGTGGTGAGGTCGTCGCACATCAGGAACAGCTCGTGGCGGGGCAGGCCGCCGGTGTGGTGCACCGCGATCTCGGCGGGCGGCAGCTTGCAGATCACCCAGCCGGCGCCCGCGTCGACGCCGGGGAAGCGGAGGACGTCGCGGAGGAAGGCGCGGTCGGCCTCGGCGTCCTGGCTGTGGATGATGACGTGCGCCCCACTGAGCATGCCGGTCCTCGCTGTGCGGGTGTGACGAGAGCTGAACGATGCGGTGTCCGGAATCCTCGCACCGGTGGCGGGCGCGCCACCGGCCGACACGCCAGCACAACGGGCCGGGGCCCGCCGCCCGGGCCCCCGGGCGGCGGCCCGGCGTCAGTGCCACAGATCGGTGATCGTCACGTCCAGGTCGGCGAGGAGGCGGCGCAGCAGGGGCAGCGACAGGCCGATGACATTGCCCGGGTCGCCGTCGATGCCCTCGATGAAGGGCGCGGAACGGCCGTCGAGGGTGAAGGCCCCGGCGACGTGCAGCGGCTCCCCGCTCGCGACGTACGCGGCGATCTCGGCGTCCGAGGGCTCCGCGAAGCGGACGGTGGTGGAGGCGGTGTCGGAGACGCTGCGGCCGGTCGCGGTGTCGATGAGGCAGTGGCCGGTGCGCAGGACGCCGGAGCGGCCGCGCATCGACTTCCAGCGGGCGAGGGCGTCCTCCGCGTCGGCGGGCTTGCCCAGCGCCCGGCCGTCGAGGTCGAGGACCGAGTCGCAGCCGATGACGAGCGCCCCGGCGGCCTCCGGCCGGCCGGCGACGGCCGCGGCCTTCGCCTCGGCGAGCACCAGGGCCAGCTCACCGGGCGTCGGGGCGGTGATCGCGTCCTCGTCGACGCCGCTGACCTGCACCTCCGGCGCGAGCCCCGCCTGCCGCAGCAGCCCGAGACGGGCCGGGGAGCGCGAGGCGAGGACGAGACGGCGGGGGTGGGAGCGCGGTGCGTCGGTCATGCCCGCCATCGTACGGAGCGCGGCGGGGCCGGTGCGCCGGGGCCGCCGCCCGCGCACCGGCCCCGGACGTCCCGGGGCGTCGCGCCCCCCAGACAGGCCCCGCCCCGGACGCCCCTACTTCTTCAGCACCGCCTCCATCACGGACTTCGCGATCGGGCCGCCCAGCTTGCCACCGGCGATCTCCGAGCGGGGGATGTTCATGTCCTTGGGGTCGACGAAGACGGCCACCGCGACGGGGGAGGTGCCGTCGCTCTGCTTGGCGTAGGAGACGAACCAGGCGTAGGGCCGCTCGTCGCCGACATTGGCGCCGTGCTGGGCGGTGCCGGTCTTGCCGCCGACGGTGACGCCGGGGATCTGCGCCTTCTTCGCGGTGCCGTCGGAGGCCGTGAACTCCATCATCTCCTGCACCTTCTTCGCGGTGTCCTCGGAGACGGCCTGCGGGTCGTCCGGGTGGAGCGGCTCCGGCTCGGTCTTCTCCAGGGTGGAGAGGTCGGGGCCGCGCAGCTCGTCGACCAGGTACGGCTGCATGACCTTGCCGTTGTTGGCGATGCCCGCGGTGACCATCGCCATCTGGAGCGGGGTGCTGGTCAGGCTGCCCTGGCCCATGCCGGTCAGCGCGGTCTGCGGCTGGTCGAGCTTGTCCGGGTAGCTGCTCGGCACCGCGCGGACGGGTATGAACTGCTCCTTGTTGAAGCCGAACTTCTCCGCCGTCTCCCGCATCTTCTTGTTGCCGACCTTGTGCGCGGCGTCCAGGAAGACGTTGTTGCAGGACCACTGCATGCCGGTCTTCATCGAGACCTTGTCGCACATCGCGTTGGGCACGTCGTTGCCGACCTGGGTGCGGGTCTGCGGCAGGGTGTACGGGGCGGGGGCGCCGGAGGAGGCGTTGATGTCGGTGACCACGCCGTGCTCCAGGGCCGCCGCCGCGGTGAGGATCTTGAACGTCGAGCCGGGCGGGTAGATCTCGCGCAGCGCGCGGTTGCTCATCGGCTTGTCCTCGCGCCGGTCCAGCTCCAGGAACCGCTTGCCCTCCTTGAGGGACATGCCGGAGAACTCGGACGGGTCGTACGAGGGCGTGCTGGCCAGGGCGAGGATGCGGCCGGTGCGCGGGTCGATGGCGACCACGGCGCCGCTGGCGTGCAGATCGGTCAGCCCCTTGTAGGCGGCCTTCTGCGCCTTCTCGCTGATGGTGGTGATGACATCGCCGCCGCGCGGCTTCTTGCCGGTGAGGACGTCCTGGGCGTGGCGGAGGAAGAGGCGCTGGTCCTTGCCGTTGAGGACCTTCTCGTGGACGCCCTCCAGCAGGCTGGGGCCCTGGGCCTGCGAGGCGTAGCCGGTGATCGGCGCGTACATCGGCCCGTTCTTGAAGGTGACCTTGTACTTGAAGTCGCCCTCGGTCTCGACGGAGCCGGTGACCGGCTTGCCGTCGACGATGATGTTGCCGCGCGGGTACGAGAACGCCTCGATCTTGACCCGGCGGTTGTTGTCGTCGTTGGCGAGGCTGTCGCCCTGCACGAACTGCACCCATGTCACGCGGACGAGCAGCGCGAGCACGAGCGCTCCGCAGAAAACGGCGATGTGTCGCAGCGGCCGGTTCATCACTCCTGCTTCCGGTACGGGCCCATGCGGCCGGGCAGCCGTGAGGCGTTTCAGAAGTGTTAGATGAGCCAGAGGGTGGTGTGGTTGCGGGGGAGAACTGTGATGGTTCCCTCCCGGCACCCGGGAACATCCCCGGGGAGGCCCGCCCGCTCCTCAGCGGACCGCGAGCATCAGCATCACCACCACCGCGGCCGCCGCCATCACGACGCCCAGCCGTCGGAGCTTGTTCTGCGCGTCGCGCAGCTCCTCGGGAGGCTCGTCGGGCGGATCGGACCACAGCATGACCTCGATCCTGCGCCCGGGAACACCGTGGCGCCTGAGTACGCGTACTCAGGCGCCACGGGACGAACGACGCTCAGCGGGGCCAGTAGCTGGTGCGCCAGGCGCGCGGCCCCGGGTGCGGCAGCCTGCGGGCCGGGATCACGGACGCCGGGTCGGACCACTCGCTGCCCGGCGGCGGGGTGCCGGGCTCCGCCGCCGCGGCGGCCGCCGCGCGGGCCTGCACCACCGCCAGCGCCGCGGCCAGCTCCTCGGGGGTCGGATTGCCCCGTACCACCTTGATCATCGGAACGCGCCTCCTCGGGGACAGGGCTCTCGCCGGACGGGTCAGAGCGGGATGTTGCCGTGCTTCTTGGGCGGCAGCGCCTCCCGCTTGTTGCGCAGCGTCCGCAGCCCCCGCACGATGTGCCGGCGGGTCTCGGACGGCATGACCACCGCGTCGACATAGCCGCGCTCGGCCGCCACGTACGGGTTGAGCAGCGCGTTCTCGTACTCCTGGATCAGCTCCTGGCGGCGGGTCTCCTGCTCCGCGGGGTCCTCGATCGCGGCGAGGGTGCGGCGGTGCAGGATGTTGACCGCGCCCTGTGCGCCCATGACGGCGATCTGCGCGGTCGGCCAGGCCAGGTTGAGGTCGGCGCCCAGGTGCTTGGAGCCCATGACGTCGTAGGCGCCGCCGAACGCCTTGCGGGTGATCACCGTGATCAGCGGGACGGTGGCCTCCGCGTACGCGTAGATCAGCTTGGCGCCGCGGCGGATGATGCCGTCGTACTCCTGGTCCGTGCCGGGCAGGAAGCCGGGGACGTCGACGAACGTCAGCACCGGGATGTTGTACGCGTCGCAGGTCCGCACGAAACGGGCGGCCTTCTCGCTCGCCCGGATGTCCAGACAGCCCGCGAACTGGAGCGGCTGGTTGGCGACGACACCCACCGGGTGGCCCTCGACCCGGCCGAAACCGGTCAGGATGTTCGGCGCGTAGAGCGCCTGGGTCTCCAGGAACTCGTTGTCGTCGAGGACGTGCTCGATGACGGTGTGCATGTCGTACGGCTGGTTCGCCGAGTCCGGGATCAGCGTGTCCAGCTCGCGGTCGGTGTCCGAGACCGAAAGGTCCGCCTCCTCGGGGAAGGCCGGTGGCTCGGAGAGGTTGTTGGACGGCAGGTACGACAGCAGGCTCTTGACGTACTCGATGGCGTCCTTCTCGTCGCCCGCCATGTGGTGCGCCACGCCCGAGGTGGTGTTGTGCGTCCGGGCGCCGCCCAGCTCCTCGAAGCCGACGTCCTCACCGGTCACCGTCTTGATGACGTCGGGACCGGTGATGAACATGTGCGAGGTCTGGTCGACCATCACCGTGAAGTCGGTGATCGCCGGGGAGTAGACCGCGCCGCCCGCGCAGGGGCCGACGATCAGCGAGATCTGCGGGACCACACCGGACGCGTGCACGTTCCGCCGGAAGATCTCGGCGAACAGGCCGAGCGCCGCCACGCCCTCCTGGATGCGCGCGCCGCCGCCGTCGTTGATGCCGATGACCGGGCAGCCGTTCTTCAGCGCGAAGTCCATCACCTTGACGATCTTCTCGCCGTAGACCTCGCCCAGCGAACCGCCGAAGATCGTGAAGTCCTGCGAGTACACGCAGACCGGTCGGCCGTCGACCGTGCCGTACCCGGTGACCACACCGTCGCCGTACGGCCGGTTCTTCTCGATGCCGAAGTTCGTCGACCGGTGCCGCGCGAACTCGTCCAGTTCGACGAACGACCCCTCGTCCAGCAGCAGGCCGATGCGCTCACGCGCCGTCAGCTTGCCCTTGGCGTGCTGCTTCTCCACCGCGCGGGCGGAGCCGGCGTGCGTGGCCTCCTCGATCCGCCGCCGCAGATCCGCCAGCTTGCCCGCGGTGGTGTGGATGTGTGCTTCCGGTTCGGACATCGGGATGCGGCTCCTGCTCGTCCTGGATCGGTACTCGTACGGGGTGGGTACGGGATGGTGGGCTACCGCTTCGTAGCGTATCCGCGGGACTGCTGGGCGGCACTGCGTCGTTGGCCACACCCCCGGCCTGTTGCGAAAGTCCCCTCCGGCCCCCTCCGGGCGGACGGCCGGGACACCTCCGGCCGGTCCTAGGGTGATCCCATGACACCTCAACCACCGGGAAACCCGGACAAAGACGGCCGCACCGCCGGGCCCGGGCACGGCGGTGCGGCCGGCGGCCGCTGGAGCGACCTGGAGCGCCCGCCGCTGGACGCCCGCGCGCTGCGCCGCGCCCTGGTCCGCCCCGGCTCCCTGTGGACCTCCCTCGACGTCGTCCCCCGCACCGGCTCCACCAACACCGACCTGGTGGCCCGCGCCGCGAAGGGCCTGCCCGAGGGCGCCGTCCTCGTCGCCGAGGAACAGACCGCCGCCCGGGGCCGCCTCGACCGCCGCTGGTCGGCGCCGCCCCGCTCCGGCCTCTTCCTCTCCGTCCACCTCGTCCCCGGGGTCCCCATGGAGCGCTGGGGCTGGCTGCCACTGCTCGCCGGTGTCGCCACCGCCTCCGCGCTCGCCCGCACCGCCGGGGTCGACACCGCCCTGAAGTGGCCCAACGACCTGCTGGTCACGGTCCCCGGTGACACCGACGGCGAGGAACCCCGCGAACGCAAGGCCGGCGGCATCCTCGCCGAACGCGTCGGTGACGGCGTGGTCATCGGCATCGGGATCAATGTGTCGCTGCGCGCCGGCGAACTGCCGGTGCCCACCGCGGGCTCGCTCGCCCTGGCCGGCGCCCGCGTCACCGACCGGGACCCGCTGCTGCGGGCCGTGCTGCGCTCCCTGGAGGAGTGGTACATCCGCTGGCGCGACGCCGGGGGCGACCCGTCGGCCGGGCGTCTCCAGGAGACGTACGCGGCCGGGTGCTCCACCCTGGGCCGCACCGTACGGGCCGAGCTGCCCGGCGGCGGCGCGCTGGTGGGCGAGGCGGTGGCGCTCGACGGCGACGGACGGCTCGTGCTGGAGACCGCCGACGGCACACGGCAGCCGGTCGGCGCGGGCGACATCGTCCATCTGCGCCCGGCGGACGCTCCCCGCGGGGGCGCGGCCGG
>NZ_JCANQV010000300.1:0-6682 GCF_059553635.1 Candidatus Streptomyces philanthi | reverse complement strand
GATCTGCGCAGCCCGCTGTGGCGGCGGCGGGGCCGCGCCCTGTGCCTCCGCCAGGGGAGCCACGGCGCGGTGGACCGCTTCCGCGGCCTCGGGGTCGTCGAACAGCGCGGCCGTGACGGCGAGCGGCACGATCCACCCGTCCTCGCCCGGCTGCGCGTCGATCATGCGCAGTTCCAGGTGCCCGCGCGGCCGCACCGGCGGGAAGAGCGTGGTCAGGTGGTACTCCAGGTCCTCCTTCGTCGGCGGCCGGGGCGCGCGGTGGTGGATCCACCGGCGGAACGTCAGGCCCTCGGGCGCGTCCCAGGGCCCGTCGTCCGACCGGACGCACATCACGGGCGCGTCCAGCGCGTAGCGGGCCCAGTGCGCGCGCGGGTCGCCGTCGCGGGGCGGCGCGCAGGTACGGGCCGGGTCGAGCCGGGACCAGACGGCCTGACGGGTGGTGCGGTAGCCGGTCGGGCCGTCGGCGCCGGACGGCGAGTGGGCGAACGCGGCCATCAGCACCGGGCCCAGGAGATGCGCCGTGCGCCAGCGCCGCGCGAACCCGAGCGGCCCCGGCTCCTCGTAGCCGGCGTCCAGGCACACCTGGACGGACGCCGTGGCGCACATCATGGACCGCCCGGCCGGTCCCCGGCGGTCGAAGTAGCGCTCCATGGCGCGGTAGCGGGGTTCGGTCAGTACCCGGCGCGGCGGGTGCCAGGGGTTGTGGCCGTGTCCGGCCAGGCCCAGGCCCCGTTCCCGCAGGACAGGTCTGATCCGTGCGAGGTCCGCCGAGACGGCGGCGACGCAGGAGGCGAGGGAGTCGGCGGGCAGCGAGCTGAGCTCCAGCTGGCCGCCGGGTTCGAAGGTGAGGAGCGAGGTGAGCGGCAGGGCGCGTACGGCGCCGGCCGCGGCGCGGAGCCGGGGCGGTGCGACCGGACATCGGGGGCGGTCGAGATCGTGCACCAGCCATTCGGTCTCGACGCCTATGCGCCGGGGCGGGCCGGTCTTGAAGCAGATCCCGTGCAGATGGGCCTCCAGGTCTGCTTCCGTGAGCGCGGGGCTTTCGGGCATGACGTCCCTCTCCCCTCCGGGGTGGCGGCAGGAGTGCCGCCCTCCACCTAAGCGCCTGCGGGCGGTGCGCTCAAGGGCGTCCGTGCGCCGTGTGGGGCGCGGGGGACGGCGGGTGGCCGGTCAGCGGCGGGGAGAGGGCCGGTGGGACGGCTGCGGCTGTTCGGGTGGGCCGGGCCGGGCGGGGGCCCGGCCCTTGCCTCACTGCCGGTAGCCCGCCAGGAAGCGCCCGATCCGGCTGATCGCGGCGTCGAGGTCGTCGGCGTGCGGCAGGGTGAGGACGCGGAAGTGGTCCGGGCGCGGCCAGTTGAAGCCGGTGCCCTGGACGACCTGGATCTTCTCCCGCAGCAGCAGGTCCAGGACGAACCTCTCGTCGTCGTGGATCGGGTGCACGGCCGGGTCGATCCGGGGGAAGGCGTAGAGGGCGCCCTTGGGCTTGACGCAGGAGACCCCCGGGATCTCGTTGAGCCGCTCCCAGGCGCGGTCGCGCTGCTCGCACAGCCGCCCGCCGGGCAGGACCAGGTCCTCGATGCTCTGCCGTCCGCCGAGCGCGGCCTGGACGGCGTACTGCGCGGGGGCGTTCGGGCACAGCCGCATGGACGCGAGGGTGCCCAGGCCCTCCAGATAGTCGCGGGCGTGCTCCCGGGGGCCGGAGACCACCAGCCAGCCGGAGCGGAAACCGGCCACGCGGTACGCCTTGGAGAGGCCGCTGAACGTCAGGCACACCAGGTCGGGGGCGAGGACCGCGGCGTGGTGGTGGATCGCACCGTCGTAGAGGATGCGGTCGTAGATCTCGTCGGCGAACACCATCAGCTGGTGACGGCGGGCCAGGTCGAGCATGCCCTCCAGCAGTTCGCGGGGGTAGACGGCGCCGGTGGGGTTGTTGGGGTTGATGATGACCATCGCCCGGGTCCGGTCGGTGATCTTCGAGGCGAGATCGTCGAGGTCGGGCAGCCAGTCGGCCGACTCGTCGCACAGATAGTGCACGGCCTTGCCGCCGGCGAGGGTGGTCACCGCCGTCCACAGCGGGAAGTCCGGCGCCGGGATCAGTACCTCGTCCCCGTCGTCGAGCAGCGCCTGCACCGCCATCGACACCAGCTCGGAGACGCCGTTGCCGAGGAAGACGTCGTCGACGCCGACATCGGTGAGGCCCTTGCCCTGGTAGTGCTGGACCACCGCGCGGCGGGCGGAGAGGATGCCCCGGGACTCCGTGTAGCCGTGCGCGCGGGAGAGGTTGCGGATGACGTCCTGGAGGATCTCCTCGGGCGCCTCGAAGCCGAACAGGGCCGGATTGCCCGTGTTGAGCCGCAGCACGCTGTGGCCCGCCTCCTCCAGCGCGTCGGCGTGCTCGATCACCGGGCCCCGGATCTCGTAGCAGACATCGGCCAACTTGCTGGACTGCTTGAACTGCATGCGGCGGCCTCCCGGTCCCTCGCTCACCGCACGGCGCGGCGGCTTCCGTGTTCGCTCACGTTACTTGGTTTTACCAAGCGCGCACTTGGAAAGTCCAACTCCTTGTCTATGCTGGTGCCATGCCGCGCCGAAGTTATGACCAGTACTGCGCCGTCGCCCGCGCCCTGGACGCCGTGGGCGACCGCTGGACGCTCCTGATCGTCCGGGAACTGCTGGGCGGGCCCCGGCGTTACACCGACCTCCACGCCGACCTGCCCGGCGTCAGCACCGACATGCTCGCCTCCCGCCTCAAGGGCATGGAGCGCGAGGGCCTGGCCACCCGCCGCAGAACGCCCCCGCCGGCCGCCGTGTTCGTCTACGAACTCACCGCACGCGGCCGCGCGTTGCTCCCCGTCCTGACCGCACTCGCCGACTGGGGTGCCCCCGCGCTGGAGGAACGGCGGCCGACCGACGCCGTCCGCGCCCACTGGTTCGCCGTACCGCTCCTCACCCGCCTCGCCGGCCACTTCCCCGACGGCACGGACGTGATCGACGTCGTCCTCGACGAGGGCACCTTCCATGTCACCCTCGGCGGCGACACCCCCGGCTACGCCGAAGGCCCTTCCAGTCACCCCGATGTCCGCCTCCGCACCGACGCCGCGACCTGCGCCGACATCGCCCACGACCGGCTCCCGCTCGACCGCGCCCTCGCCGCGGGCCGTGTCGAGGTCATCGCCGCGGGGCGGGAGGTGGTGGTCGCGCCGTAGGGGCGCCGCGTCGGACTGCCCGTCATCACGGCTTGGTGGGTGGGTACTTCGGCGACCGGGGGCGGTTTGACCGAAAAGCTTCGCCGGAATCGGCCAAGGGGTGCTTCATGAACGAGATCGATTGAATATCGATCGAAAGCGATCGACAATCGATCCATGAATCGTCTCTTCATCCTCGTGCTCCGGGCCGGCGTCGCCGCGGCGATCGCGGCCGGACTCTTCGGCCAGATCGTGGTCATCCCGGCGACGGCGGCCGGTGAGGTCGACCGCTTCCCCCCGTACGCCCCGTTCGCCGTGCCCTACGCGGTGGTGGCGATCGCCGGCATCGCCTGCGTCCAGGCCGCACTGGTCGCCGTGTGGATGCTGCTCGCCATGGTCCGGCGCGGCGCGATCTTCACGCCCCTGGCCTTCAGGTGGGTCGATGTCATCATCGGCTCCTCGGCCGTCGCGACACTGCTGGCCCTCGGTGTCGCCGGGCATCTGGCCGTCGCCTCCATCCCTTCGCCCGACGACGGCATGGAGGTCATCGGCGCGCTGGGCGCCGCGGTCACGGGTGTCGCGGTGGGGGCGTCGTTCGTCATGCTCGTCGTCGTCATGCGCGGCCTCCTGCGCAGGGCGACGGACCTCCAGACCGAGATCGCCGCGGTCGTCTGATGGCGATCGTCGTCGACCTCGATCTGCTGCTCGCCCGGCGCAAGATGTCGGTCGGTGAGTTCGCCGCCGCCGTCGGCATCACCCCCGCCAATGTCGCCGTCCTGAAGAACGGCCGTGCGAAGGCGGTGCGGTTCACCACGCTCGACGCGATCTGCCGCACCCTCGGCTGCCAGCCCGGCGACGTACTGCGCTGGGTGCCGGACGAGGACGGTGACGGCCGGGAAACGGTTCCCTCGGGCATACCGACCGCTTAGTATGCGCGTGGCGCCGGAGCCGGCGGGCCCCGCGCCGTCCCGCGGACCCGAGCTTGTGGAGGCATCAGGTGAAGGCATGGCGCGTACACGCGAACGGTGAACCGCGTGCGGTGATGCGGCTCGAAGAGGTGCCGGACCCGCGCCCCGGACCGGGCCAGGTCCTGCTGCGGGTACGGGCCGCCAACGTCAACTTCCCCGACGCCCTGCTGTGCCGGGGCCATTACCAGGTCCGCCCGCCCCTGCCGTTCACCCCCGGCGTGGAGATCTGCGGCGAGGTCCTGGCCGCGGGGGAGGGGGCCGAGGAACTGACCGGGCGGCGCGTCCTGGCCCAACCCGCGCTGCCCGGCGGCGGGTTCGCCGAACTCGCGGTGGCCGACGCCGCGGCCGTACGCCCCGCCCCCGACGCCCTGGACGACGCCGAGGCCGCCGCCCTGCACATCGGCTACCAGACCGGCTGGTTCGGACTGCACCGCAGGGCCCGGATCCAGCCGGGGGAGACGCTGCTGGTGCACGCCGCGGCCGGCGGCGTCGGCAGCGCCGCCGTCCAGCTCGGCAGGGCGGCGGGCGCCCGCGTCATCGGCGTGACCGGCGGCCCGGACAAGGCGGAGACCGCCCGCCGCCTCGGCTGCGACCTCGTCCTCGACCGGCACACCGACGACATCGTCGCCGCCGTCAAGGACGCCACCGGGGGCCGCGGCGCCGATGTCGTCTACGACCCGGTCGGCGGCGACGCCTACGCCAAGTCCGCCAAGTGCGTCGCCTTCGAGGGCCGCATCGTCGTCGTCGGCTTCGCCGGAGGCACCGTCCCCGCGCCCGCCCTCAACCACGCCCTCGTCAAGAACTACTCCATCCTCGGCCTGCACTGGGGCCTCTACCAGACCAAGGACCCGGCCGCCGTCGCCGCCTGCCACGACACCCTCACCGCACTCGCCGCCCAAGGCACCGTCAAACCCCTGATCGGCGACCGCATCCCGCTGGCGGACGCCGCCGACGCCGTCCAGCGGGTCGCCGACGGCACCACCACCGGCCGACTCGTCGTCCTCCCCGGCGCCGGGGAGGCACGATGACCGACGCCGAGGACCTGCGCCGCCGCACCGCCGCCCTGCTCGCCGCGCACCCGCCCGCCACCACCGCGCCCCTCGACTTCCTGCGCGCCCGCTTCGACGCCGGACTCGCCTGGGTCCACTTCCCCGAAGGACTCGGCGGACTCGACGCCCCGCGCGCCCTCCAGGCCGTCGTCGACGACGCGCTCACCGCCGCCGGCGCCCCCGGCAACGCCCCCGGCCGCAACGCCATCGGCCTCGGCATGGCCGCCCCCACCCTCCTGCGCTACGGCACCGACGCCCAGCGCCGCCGCTTCCTGCGCCCCCTGTGGACCGGCGAGGAGATCTGGTGCCAGCTGTTCAGCGAACCCGGCGCCGGCTCCGACCTCGCCGCCCTCGCCACCCGGGCGGTGCGCGACGGCGACACCTGGACCGTCGACGGGCAGAAGGTCTGGACGTCGGTCGCCCACCGGGCCCGCTGGGGCATCCTCCTCGCCCGCACCGACCCCGGCCTGCCCAAGCACCAGGGCATCACCTACTTCGTCTGCGACATGACCGACCCCGGGGTCGACGTCCGGCCGCTGCGCCAGATCACCGGCGAGGCCGAGTTCAACGAGGTCTTCCTCACCGGCGTCCGCATCCCCGACAGCCACCGCCTCGGGAACGTCGGCGAGGGATGGGACGTCGCCAGGACGACCCTGATGAACGAGCGGGTCGCCATCGGCGGCGGCCACCTCCCCCGCGAGGGCGGCATGATCGGCGTCGCCGCCGCGGCCTGGCGCGCCCGTCCCGACCTGCGCACCCACGACCTCCACCAGCGCCTGCTCACCCACTGGGTGGACGCCGAGGTCGCCCGCCTCACCGGAGCGCGCCTGCGCCAGCAGCTCGCCAAGGGCCAGCCGGGCCCCGAGGGCAGCGCCATGAAACTCGCCTTCGCCCGCCTCGCCCAGCAGATCAGCGGCTGGGAGGTGGAGTTCCTCGCCGAGGACGGACTGGCCTACGACGACTGGACACTGCGCCGCCCCGAGACCGTCGACTTCACCGGACGCGGCCCCGGCTACCGCTATCTGCGCGCCAAGGGGAACTCCATCGAGGGAGGCACCTCCGAAGTGCTGCTCAACATCGTCGCCGAACGCGTCCTGGGACTTCCGCCCGAGCCCCGCAACGACAAGGACGTCGCCTGGAAGGACCTGCCCCGATGAACGCGACGGCACCGGAGGCCGACCTCCTCTACAGCGGGACCGAGGACGAGCTGCGCGCCGCCGTCCGCGCCCTGCTCACCGACCACTGCGACCCGGCCGCCGTCCTCGCCGCCCTGGAGGACGACCGCCCCCGCGACGACGCGCTGTGGCGCACCCTCGGCCAGGACATCGGCGCCGCGGGACTGCTGGTGCCCGAGGACCGCGGCGGGCAGGGGGCGAGCGCCCGCGAGGCCGCCGTCGTCCTGGAGGAACTGGGCCGCGCCATCGCTCCCGTCCCCTACCTGACCAGCGCCGTCGTCGCGGTGACCGCCCTGCTGGGCTGC
>NZ_JCANQV010000299.1:0-6697 GCF_059553635.1 Candidatus Streptomyces philanthi | reverse complement strand
CTGCCCTTCGGGCGCGAACTCCCGGCCGGAGCACCACTGGAGCGGGCCGCGGCGGCGTGGGCGCGGACGCCGGGCGCCGCGGTGCTCCTCCCGGTGGGCCGGTCGTTCGACGTCCTGGAGGTCCCCGAGGCTGCGGGCCGTGACGCGACGGCGCGGCTGGAGCGGATGGGGCTGCCGCTGGGCCCGGTGGTGGTGACGCCGACGGGGCGGGCGCAGTTCTTCGTGGCGCCGGGTGCGGCCGAGGCGCTGCCGGACCTGCTCTACCGGACGGGCTGGGACGACGCCGGGCTGGATCTGCGCTGCCTGGGCCGCGGGGACCATGTCACCGCTCCCCCGTCCGACCTCGCGGGCCTCGGCCCGGTGCGCTGGCTGCGCCCGCCCGCCCTGGAGTCCGCGGGCCGTCCGCCGCAGGCGCGGCTGCTGCTGGGCACCCTCGCGTACGCCTGTCACCGCACCCGTCGCTGAGCGCGGCAAACCGTTTCGCCGGGCGCCCGCCCGGTACGCCACCGGCCCCCGGTGCCCGTCTCGTACGGGTGCCGGGGGCCGGTGGCCGTCGTGCGCCGGGCGCGGGGACACCGGCGCCCGCGGGTCAGTCGTTGATGAGCGCGTCCACGAACGCCTCGGGCTCGAACGGCGCCAGGTCGTCCGCGCCCTCGCCCAGGCCGACCAGCTTGACCGGGACGCCCAGTTCCCGCTGGACGGCGATGATGATGCCGCCCTTGGCGGTGCCGTCGAGCTTGGTGAGCACCACACCGGTGATGTCGACGACCTCGGCGAAGACCCGGGCCTGGACGAGACCGTTCTGGCCGGTGGTGGCGTCCAGGACGAGCAGCACCTCGCCGACCGGGCCGTGCTTCTCGACGACCCGCTTGACCTTGCCCAGCTCGTCCATGAGGCCGGTCTTGGTGTGCAGCCGGCCGGCGGTGTCGATGAGGACGACGTCGGCGGACTCGGCGATGCCCTCCTTGACGGCGTCGAACGCGATGGAGGCGGGGTCGCCGCCCTCGGGGCCGCGGACGGTGCGGGCGCCGACCCGTTCGCCCCAGGTCTGGAGCTGGTCGGCGGCGGCGGCGCGGAAGGTGTCGGCCGCGCCGAGCACCACGGACTTCCCGTCGGCGACCAGGACACGGGCGAGCTTGCCGGTGGTGGTGGTCTTGCCGGTGCCGTTGACGCCGACGACCATGACGACGCCGGGGACCTCCCCGCCGCCGTTGCCGACCCCGCCGTCGGTGTGGACGGAGCGGTCCACGTCGGTGCCGATGAGGGTGAGCAGTTCCTCGCGCAGCAGCTGGCGCAGGTCCTCGGGGGTGCGGGTGCCGAGGACCTTGACGCGCTCGCGCAGCCGCTCGACCAGTTCCTGGGTGGGGGCGACGCCGACGTCGGCGGTGAGGAGGGTGTCCTCGATCTCCTCCCAGGTGTCCTCGTCGAGGTGCTCGCGGGAGAGCAGGGTGAGCAGGCCCTTGCCGAGAGTGTTCTGCGAGCGGGCGAGGCGGGCGCGCAGCCGGACGAGCCGGCCGGCCGTCGGCTCGGGAACCTCGACCTCGGGGGCGGCGGGCGCCTCCGGCTCCGCGGGTGCCTCGGGGGCGGGGGCCTCCTCGGCGGGGGCCGGCAGGCCGACCTCTTCGATGGTGCGGCGTTCTTCGTCGCGTGGAGTTTCGGCTTCCTCACCGACCTGCGGTTCCGCAGGAGGCGCGGTGACGGACGGCGTGGTCGGGGCGGCCGGCGGGGGCGGCGGCAGCTGCTTCTTCTTGCGGCCGCTGACGACGAGCCCGCTGATCGCGCCGAGTACGACCACGGCGATGACTACAGCAAGGATGACGGTTTCCATAACCCTCCCAGTATCGGCCACGCCCCGCCGCCCGGAGCGGCACGCGCCGAAGCGGGGGCGGCGGCGTCCCGGCGCGGCGGCGGGGGCGCCTGGTGAGGGGCCTTTCCCTCGGGGAAATCGGCGGTGATTGGCCGGAAGTGGGCACCCGCAACGGTCGGCGCGGGACGTTCCGGACGCTTCGACAACACGAAACCGGCCGTATCCTCGTCAAGGGGTCCAAGGGTGCTTTCGTGCGGAAGTTGGATCAAAGTACGATGGTGGACGGCTGCGCAACGCGCGTAGAGTCCTCGGCACACCCCTTTCGGCCGGGCATCACCGCCGCTGCCTGCACCTCCAACCGGGGGTGCCTCCCGCATCCCCCGCACGGAGACACCTGCACAATGGACACCACGTCCGCCCCCGAAACCGACGGCGCCGTCGAAACCCGAGGCATCGAACCCGTCCCCGACGGCGAACGCCACGGACGCGTCCGTGAACTCTTCCCCACCTGGGTCGCCGCCAACATCAGTGTGCTGCTGCTCACCATGGGCGCCTCCCTCGTGGTCAACAACACACTGAACTTCTGGCAGGTCCTGCTGGTGGCCGTCATAGCCTCGGTCGTCGCGTTCGGGATGGTCGGTGTGCTGTCGGTGTCCGGGAAGTGGGGCGGGGCGCCCGGCGCGATGCTCTCCCGGGCGGCGTTCGGCGTCCGCGGCAACTACTTCCCCGGCGCGATCCTGTGGGTGGCCCGCTTCGGCTGGGAGACGATCAACGCGGTCAGCGGTGCCTACGCGGTGCTGACCGTGCTGAACCTCCTCTTCGGCGTCAAGAGCAACAACGTCCTGATCGTCGTCACCCTGCTCGCGTTCGTCGCCGTGACGTTCCTGGTGAGCGGGATGGGCCGCAAGGCGCTGAACCTCTGCAACCGCTGGTCGACGTACCTCTTCGGCCTGTTCAGCATCCTGGTGCTGATCTACCTGGTCGCCACGGTGGACTGGCACGCGGTCTTCGCGAAGGAGCCGGGTACCACCGCGATGGTGATCGCGGGCATCGGCACCATCGCGGCCGGCGGCATCAGCTGGGTGCCCACCGGCCCCGACTTCGCGCGCTACCTGCCGCACGCGGCGTCCGGCCGCAGGATCGTCGGCGCGACCGTCTCCGGCGCGGCCCTGGTGCTGGTGCCGATGGTGCTGATGGGCGGTGTGATGGCCGTCTCCGAGCCGACGCTGGCCCAGGGCAACACCGACCCGATGTCCTTCCTCGGCGGGGTGCTCCCGGGCTGGCTCGCGGTCCCGTACCTGATCACCGCGCTGGTCGGCATGGTGCTGATCAACAGCCTGTCGATGTACTCCGCGGGCTTCACCGCCCAGACCATGGGCGTCAAGCTGCCGCGCGCCCTCGCGGTCAGCATCAACGCCGTCATCAGCCTGGTGGGCGGCCTGTTCATGATGCTGGTGGCCAAGGACTTCATCGGCCAGTTCATCACCTTCCTGACCCTGCTCGCGGTCTCCTTCTCCGCCTGGATCGGCGTCTACGCCGTCGACATGGCCCGGCGCCGCCGGATGGCCGTCCGCTACGACCCCGACGGCCTGATGGACACGAGCCGTACCAGCCGCTACTGGTACACCGGCGGGTTCTGCTGGCAGGCGATGACGGCCTGGGCCGCCGCCCTGGTCGCGGGCCTGTGCTTCACCAAGGTGCAGTGGTTCACCGGCCCGCTGGCCACCACCTGGATCGGCGAGAACGGCCTGGGCTGGGCGGCGACGATCCTGCTGGCCGCCGTCCTCTTCGCGGTGCTGCCCGCCCCGAAGGAGACCCCGGCGGACGCCTCGGACACCAACGGCGCCCCGGAGCCCGCCACGACCTCCTGAGCCCCACCACGGCGCGTCCGCGCCGTATGACGACGAAGCCCGGCGGTTGTTACCGCCGGGCTTCGTCGTGTCCGGGGGCTCCGGAGGTTCTGGGGCAGGGGTTCCGGGACGCGTTGGCGTCGTCGTACGGGACCGCTCCGGGTGCGCGGATTCACGTCGTACGCGTGCGCGGGCCCGCGTCGTACGGGACCGCCCCGGGCGTACGGGCCCGCGTACAGAAGCCGAAGCCGGGCGCGCCCCAGCCGGAGACCCGGCAGCGGGCCACTCCCCGCCTCCCCGCAGTCCCAGCCCCGCCCTCCTGCGCCCGCCACCCAGCACCCCGCCCCCACACAAAGCGCTGCCCCCGCCCGTACGTACGGACAGGGGCAGCGCTCGGAACCGAGGAGGCGGGCCGGCGGGGGTTTAGCCCATCTCCTCCAACGCCTTGCCCTTGGTCTCCTTCACGAACTTGAGCACGAAGGGGATCGAGAGCAGGGCGAAGATCATGTAGATCACGTAGGTGCCGGAGAGGTTCCAGTCCGCCAGGCTCGGGAAGCTGGCGGTGATGGCCCAGTTGGCGATCCACTGCGCGGAGGCGGCGACGCCCAGCGCGGCGGCGCGGATGCGGTTGGGGAACATCTCGCCGAGGAAGACCCAGACCACGACGCCCCAGGAGAGGGCGAAGAAGAGGACGAAGCCATGGGCGGCGATCAGCGCCACGGTGCCCTCCATGGCGGGCAGGGTGCCGGCGGCGGTCTTGGCGGAGAAGGCCCAGGCTTCGAGGGCGAGGGCGAGGGCCATACCGGCGGAGCCGATCAGGGCGAGGGGGCGGCGGCCGATCCGGTCCACGAAGATCATCGCGATCACGGTGCCGACGATGTTGATGATCGAGGTGGTGAAGCTGTAGAGGAACGAACTGCTGGGGTCGACGCCCACGGACTGCCACAGCGTCGACGAGTAGTAGAACGCGACGTTGATGCCGACCAGTTGCTGGAAGACCGACAGGCCGATGCCGATCCAGACGATCGGGAGGAAGCCGGCGCGGCCGCCGAGCAGGTCCTTGAAGGTCGACCGGTGCTCGCGCCGCATCGCGTCCTGGATCTCGGTGACCCGCGCGTCGAGGTCGACGGAGGAGCCCTCGACGTCCCGCAGGACCTCCTTGGCCCGCTCGGTCCTGCCGACCGAGATCAGGAAGCGCGGCGACTCGGGGATGGCGAAGGAGAGCAGACCGTAGAGCACGGCCGGGACGACCATGACGCCGAGCATCCACTGCCATGCCTCGATGCCGGCGAGGTTGCCGCGCTGGTCGCCGCCGGCGAGGTTGAGGATGCCCCAGTTGACGAGCTGGGAGACGGCGATGCCGACGACGATGGCGGCCTGCTGGAAGGAGCCGAGCCGGCCGCGGTAGGCGGGCGGGGAGACCTCGGCGATGTAGGCCGGGCCGATGACCGAGGCCATACCGATCGCGAAGCCGCCGACGATCCGCCAGAAGGCCAGGTCCCAGAGGGCGAACGGCAGGGCGGAGCCGATGGCGCTGACGGTGAACAGCAGGGCGGCGATCTGCATCACGCGGATGCGGCCTATCCGGTCGGCGATCCGGCCGGCGGTCGCGGCGCCGATGGCGCAGCCGATCAGCGCGACGGCGATCACCTGTGCCAGGACGGCCGAGCCGACGTCGTAGCGGTGGCGGATCGCCTCGACGGCGCCGTTGATGACGGAGCTGTCGTAGCCGAAGAGGAAGCCGCCCATCGCGGCCGCCGCGGTGATGAAGATGACATGGCCGAGGTGGTCCGGATGGGCCTTGCGGCCCTCCGGGACGGTCGGCGGCGCGGTGCTGGTCACGTGTACTCCAGTGGCCCGGCAACGCTGCCGGGCGTAGGGGGCTGGCCCTTCCAGTGGCGCACAGCTGAAGGGCACCCACCACTTGAAGGTAAAAGCAACGTTGCAGAGACTATGCGTTTAAGTTTCTAAGTCAATAGGTCGGAAGAACGGAAACCGACCGATGGGACCGGTGAAGATCGTTCAAGTAGTGAACAGGACGCGTTGACCTCAGCGAAGGCGCTGGCTGATGACCTTCGACACACCGTCGCCCTGCATCGAGACGCCGTAGAGGGCGTCCGCGACCTCCATCGTCCGCTTCTGATGCGTGATCACGATCAGCTGGGAACTCTCCTGGAGCTCCTCCATGATCCCGATGAGGCGCTGAAGGTTGGTGTCGTCCAGCGCGGCCTCGACCTCGTCCATCACATAGAACGGACTCGGCCGCGCCTTGAAGATCGACACCAGCAGGGCCACCGCCGTCAGCGATCGCTCACCGCCCGACAGCAGCGACAGCCGCTTGACCTTCTTGCCGGGCGGACGCGCCTCCACGTCCACCCCGGTGGCGAGCATGTCGTCCGGGTCGGTCAGCACCAGCCGCCCCTCGCCCCCCGGGAACAGCCGCGAGAAGACGCCCTCGAACTCCCGCGCCGTGTCCTGGAACGCCTCCGTGAAGACCTGCCGGACCCGCTCGTCGACATCCTTGACCACCTGGAGCAGATCGGACCGGGTCTTCTTGAGGTCGTCGAGCTGCTCCCCGAGGAACTTGTGCCGCTCCTCCAGCGCCGCGAACTCCTCCAGCGCCAGCGGGTTCACCTTCCCGAGCTGCTGGTACGCCCGTTCCGCCGCCCGCAGCCGCTTCTCCTGCTCGGCGCGGACGAACGGCACCGGCTCCCCCTCGGCCTCCCCGCCTTCCACGGGCGGCGACGGCGGCACCGGTTGGTCGGGGCCGTACTCGGCGACCAGCGCGGCGGGCTCCACCCCCAGCTCCTCCAGCGCCTTGCCCTCCAACTGCTCGATCCGCATCCGCTTCTCGGCACCCAGCACCTCGCCGCGGTGCACCGAGTCCGTCAGCTTGTCCAGCTCGTCCTTGAGCTCCCGGGCCCGGCCCCGCTCGGCCGCCAGCGTCCGCTCGCACTCCTCCTTGGCCCGCTCGGCCGCCGCCCGCTCCTCCTCGGTCCGTACGACCGACACCTCGACATGGGCCAGCAGCTGACGGCCG
>NZ_JCANQV010000298.1:0-6698 GCF_059553635.1 Candidatus Streptomyces philanthi | reverse complement strand
CCCCCACCCGCTCCCCGCCACCCAGCAGTGGAGCGTCCTCGATGCGGTCCAGGACAGGGGAGTCGACGCCCATCAGGCGGAGGGCGCGGGCCAGGACCGGGCCGAGGGCGCGGCCGGCGCCGTCGTCGATCTTGAAGGCGAGGGCGCGGCCGTCGGGGAGGGCCAGGGCCTGGACGGCCTCCGCGCCCATCTTGGAGAGGGTGCCGGGCAGCTCCCGCATCAGCCAGGTGTCGGGGCGGCGGGTGCCCGCGACGTACTCCGGGTGGGCCCGCATGGCGTCCGCGACCCGGCGCTCCGGGGTGCCGGGCCCGGCCAGGACGAAGTGGCGGAAGGCGCGGGCCAGACCGGTCAGGGAGAGGGCCATCAGCGGGGCGCCGCAGCCGTCGGTGCCGATGTGGGCGACATCCTCGCCGGAGGCGGTGCGGACGTTCTCCAGGACGAGCTGCTGGAGCGGGTGGTCCTGGGCGAGGTAGGTGTCCAGCGGCCAGCCGTTGCGGGCGCAGGCGGCCAGCATGGCGGCGTGCTTGCCCGAGCAGTTCATGGTCAGGCGGTCGCGTTCCCGTCCGGCGGCCAGGTAGCGCTCGGCCTCCTGCGGGTCGAGCGGCAGGTCCGGCGGGGTCTGGAGGTGCTCGGCCGTGAGCCCGAACTCGTCGATCATGGTGCGGACGAGGTCGAGGTGGAAGTCCTCGCCGGAGTGGCTGGCGGCGGCCAGCGCCAGCCGCTCGCCCGACAGGTCGAGACCGGCCCGCAGTACGGCGGCGGCCTGCATCGGCTTGTTGGAGGACCGGGGGAAGACGGGCGCGGTGATGTCCCCGTACGCCCGCTCGACGCTGCCGTCGGCGGCCAGGACGACCAGCGAGCCGCGGTGCCGTCCCTCGACGAAGCCGGAGCGGACGACCTCGGCGAGCACCGGGGAGACCTCCGGCGGAGTGGGCGTGGTGGTGGGCGTCGGGCGGGTAGCGGTCATCTGCGGCCTTCCGGGAGGGGAGTGACCCGCGTCCTCCCGGAGGCTCGTGGCACGGTCAGGACAGCAGGTCGTCTACTTGCGCTTCCCCCTCACGGTACCTGCGGGTGATTTCCGCCCCGCACTCGTCCGCCAGCCGCTGCATCGCCTGCCGGCGTCCGGAGATCTGCTGCTCGTGGTGGACGAGCCGGGTCATCGCCTCGCCCAGCTCCCGGTCCGTACGGGCGGTGAGGTCGGACAGTTCGACCTGGCCGAGCATGTCCTCGGCCAGCCGGCGGTACTCCTCGCTGTGCGGGGTGCCGAGCGTCACGTGCCGGGCGGAGGAGCGGTGCCGGGACGGGACGTCGGTGAGGATCTCCGGGAGGCGGTCCAGCAGGGGGGAGTGCGGCGCGGCGCGGCGTGCCCGTTCGGCGCGCAGGATGTCGATGCGGCCCTGGAGGAGCCGCCGCAGATAGCTGAGGTCGGCCTCCTCCTGCTGGGCCTCGCGCCGCAGGACGCGCAGCGCGGGGAGGTCGAGCGGTCCCAGGTCGGGCTGTACCACCGGGTGGAAGCGGTCGCGCTGCTGGGGCGGGCGGTGCTGCGCCCGGCCGGTGTGGAGCATGGGGCCATCCTCGGTGCGTCCGGGCTCGACGCGAGCCGGTGCCGTGGTCGTGGTGGTGGCGGTGGTCGGCGTCGGGGTGGGCGGGACGGCGGCTGTGCCGCGGGCCCGCGCTGCGGGGCCGGGGGGAGTTCCGGCGCCGGCGGTGTCCATGAATGTTCCGTCCCCTCGTCCGGTGCGGCATCCAGGGCATGTTGTCCGTGAAACGCACCGCGTGCACGCATCGTGCCACTCTGGGCGGTCCGTGTGCAGGGTGACGGCACCCGAACGGCCGCAGCGGGGGGCGGTGGGGCACGGTTGTCCGAAAGCGCGGGCCGCGGGGCATGATGGCGGCCATGCGAGCAGTGGTGCAGAGGACCGACGGCGCACGCGTCGTGGTGGACGGGCAGACGGTCGGCGAGATCGTCGGCGAGGGGCTGTGTGTGCTGGTCGGCGTCACACACGACGACACCCCGGAGAAGGCGGCGCAGCTCGCCAGGAAGCTGTGGTCGGTGCGGATCCTCCAGGGCGAGAAGTCCTGCTCGGACACGGGCGCCCCGCTCCTGGTGATCAGCCAGTTCACGCTCTACGGGGACGCCCGCAAGGGGCGGCGCCCCACCTGGAACGCGGCCGCCCCCGGACCGGTGGCCGAGCCGCTGGTCGACGAGGTCGTGGCGCAGCTGCGGGCCCTGGGCGCCCGGGTGGAGACCGGGCGCTTCGGCGCCGACATGAAGGTGTCGCTGACGAACGACGGGCCGTTCACGGTGCTGCTGGAGGTGTGAGGCCGGGGGCGGCCGGCCGCCCGCACACCGCGGGACGGACCGGCGCCCGGCGAAGCCCTACGGCTCGACCACGACCTCCTGCGCCGCCGCCGTACCGCCCGCGATGAGCGGCGCGTCCACCGGAACGTTCCGCTTGACCAGGGCGAGGGCGATCGGGCCCAGTTCGTGGTGGCGCGCCGAGGTGGTGACGAAGCCGAGCTGGCGGCCGTCCTCGCCGTCCGCGGCCAGGCGTACGGGGGTGCCGTGCGGGGGCAGGTGCACCTCGCTGCCGTCGAGGTGCAGGAAGACCAGCCGGCGCGGCGGCTTGCCGAGGTTGTGGACCCGGGCGACGGTCTCCTGGCCGCGGTAGCAGCCCTTGTGGAGGTGGACGGCGGTGCCGATCCAGCCGACCTCGTGCGGGATGGTGCGGTGGTCGGTCTCCAGGCCGAGCCGGGGGCGGTGGGCCTCGACGCGCAGCGCCTCCAGGGCCAGTACGCCGGCCGCCGGGCCGTGGGCGGCGGCGAACGCCTCCAGCCCGGCGCGCGGCAGGAACAGGTCGCGGCCGTACGGCAGCTCGCGGACCACGGCGCCCGCGGGGGCCTCGGTGAGGGACCCGGCCGGGAGGTGCACCACCGCGAAGTCGCCGGTGCGGTCGGCGACCTCGACGCGGTAGAAGAACTTCATGCTCTCCAGGTAGGCGAGCAGCGCCTCCTGGTCGCCCGGTTCGGTGTGCAGCCAGGTGGTCTCCCCGTCGTCGACGAGGGAGAGCGTGTGCTCGACGTGGCCGTGCGGGGAGAGGATCAGCGCCTCGGTGGCCTGTCCGGGCGGCAGCTCGCTGACGTGCTGGGTGACCAGCAGATGCAGCCAGCTCAGGCGCTCGGGACCGGTGACGGCGAGCACGCCGCGGTGCGAGAGGTCGACGAAACCGGAGCCGTCGGCGAGGGCGCGCTGCTCGCGGAAGAGATCGCCGTAGTGCGCGGCGACGCCTTCGTCGGGGGCCTCGGCGGGGACGGCGCCGGGCAGCGACAGCAGGGGGCTGGCGTAGGAATCTCGCGGCATGCGACCAGCCTACGGCCAGACGGAGGGACCCTACGCGGGGGTGTCGTCCGTCCTGTCGGTGCAGGACCGGCAGCGGCCGAAGATCGCGAAGTGCTTGAGGTCGGTGTCGAAGCCGAACTGCTCGCGCAGCAGCGCGGTGAACGGTTCGGCCACCGACAGGTCGGCCTCGATGACGTCGGTGCAGTCCCGGCACACCAGGTGGATGTGGTGGTGCCGGTCGGCGAGGTGGTAGGTCGGGGCGCCGTGGCCGAGGTGGGCGTGGCTGACCAGGCCCAGCTCCTCCAGCAGCTCCAGCGTCCGGTAGACCGTGGAGATGTTGACGCTGCCCGCCGTCCTGCGCACCTCGGTGAGGATGTCGTCAGGGGTGGCGTGTTCCAGCCTGTCCACCGCCTCCAGGACGAGCTGGCGCTGGGGGGTCAGGCGGTACCCGCGCCGTCGGAGGTCGCTCTGCCAGTCGGTCGTCACCACGCCCCCAGTGTAGGAGGGGCGCGGTCAGCGGGCGTGGACCGTGCGCAGGTACGCGGCGAGCGCGGTGACGGCGGCGGGGTTGCGGGGGCTCTCGACGAGGTCGGCGTAGTCCAGGACGTAGATCCGGTCGTGCTTGATCGCGGAGACCCCGGCGAGCGGGGCGTAGGACTTCAGGAACGCCTTTTTCTGCGCGGCGGTGGGGGTGCCGTAGTCGTTGATGACGATGACGTCGGGGTCGCGTTCGACGACGGTCTCCCAGCCGACGGTGGTCCAGGAGTCCTTGACGTCCTTCATGATGTGGTCGCCGCCGGCCTTGGTGATGATGTCGTGCGGGCCGGCGTAGGCGCCCGAGGTCAGCGGCTTGTCCTGGCCGCCGTCGTAGAGGAAGACGGTGGGGCGTTCGGACGGCGCGGGGGCCTTGGCGGCGGCGTCGGCGATCTGCTTCTTGTAGCGGGCGACGAGCTTCGCGGCCCGGTCCTCGACGTGGAAGATCTTCCCGAGGTTCTCCAGGTCGGTGTAGAGGGCCTCCAGCGGCGGCATCACCCCGCGGGAGGTGTGGGAGGTGCCGTTGCGGCAGGACTCGGTGAGGACGTAGCTGCCGATGCCGAGCTTCTCCAGGGAGGCGGGGGTGAGACCGTCGCCCTCGCCGAAGCCGTAGTTCCAGCCGGCGAAGACCAGGTCGGCGCGGGCGTCCAGGGCGATCTCCTTGGTGATCGCCTTCTTGGACAGCCAGGGCACCTTGTCGTACGCGTCCTTCCACGGCACCGCGTCGAGCCTGCCCCGGTACGTCGGCGTGACGTAGCCGGCCATCCGGTCCTCCAGGCCGAGCGCGAACATGATGTCGGTGATGCCCACGTCGTTGGTGACCACCCGGGAGGGCACCTTGTCGTACGTGGTGCGCACCCCGCAGTTCTCGACGGTGACGGGCTGGCCGGCCGACGGCCCGGCGGTGTTCTTCCCGGTGGCGACCTGGGCGCCGCAGCCGGTCAGGACCAGTGCGAGGGCGGGGAGCAGGGCGGCGGGGCGGCGGAGCATGGTCACCGGGTTCCTTCGTCGGGGGCGTCGCGGGGGACGCGGTCGAACAGGAGCTGGAGGGCGCCCGTGACGGGGTGGCGTACGGGGTGCGCGCGGACGCCGAAGACATCGGCGAGCAGGGCGGGGGTGAGGACGTCGTGCGGCGGGCCCGACGCGACGATGTGGCCGCCGGCGATGACGTACAGCTCGTCGCAGTGCACGGCGGCGAGGTTGAGGTCGTGCAGGGCGGTCAGCACCGTCAGCCGGCTGTCGCGGACCAGCGCCAGCACCTCCAGCTGCTGGGCGATGTCCAGGTGGTTGGTGGGCTCGTCGAGGACGAGGACCCGGGGTTCCTGGGCGAGCGCCCGCGCGATCAGCACCCGCTGCTTCTCGCCGCCGGACAGGCCGAGGAAGCCGCGCCCGGCCAGATGGTCCGCGCCGACCCGGGCCAGTGCCCGCGCGCACACCGCGTGGTCGGTGGCACCGGCCCGGCCGGAGCCGCGCTGGTGCGGCAGCCGGCCCATCGCCACGACCTCGGCGACGGTGAAGTCGAACGCGGCGCCCGCCTCCTGCGGGAGCGCGGCCAGCCGGCGGGCGGCCTCGCGGGGGTCCAGGTCGTGCAGGACGTCGCCGTCGACCCGTACCGTCCCGGTGGACGGGCGCAGGGCGCGGTAGACGCAGCGCAGCAGGGTCGACTTGCCGCTGCCGTTGGGGCCGACCAGGCCGACGAGGCGTCCGCTGCCGACCGTCAGCGTCAGCTCGTGGACGAGCCGGCGCCCGGCCACCTCCACCGACAGGTCCGCCACGTCCACGCGCATCAGGCGCCGCCTCCGAAGGTGTAGCCGCGCCGCCGCATCAGCAGCACGAAGCAGGGCACGCCGAGCACCGCGGTGAGCGCGCCGACGGGGAGTTCGGCGGGCGCCAGCAGGACGCGGGAGAGCAGATCGACCCACACCAGCAGCACCGCGCCCAGCAGCGGGGCGACGGCCAGCACCCGCCGGTGGCCGGCGCCGACGAGCATCCGGGTCAGATGCGGCACCATCAGGCCGACGAAGCCGATCGCGCCGCTGACCGCGACCACCGCGCCGGTGACGGCGGCGGCGACCACGAAGAGACGGCGTCGCAGCCGGTCCGGGTCCACGCCCAGCGCGGCGGCCGTCTCGTCGCCCATCGCCAGCGCGTTCAGCCGCCCCGCGGACAGCAGCAGATACACCAGGGCCGCGGCGACGGCGGTGGTGGCGATGGGCAGGGAGCCCCAGCCGGCCCCGCTCAGGCTGCCCAGCAGCCACATCATCGCCGAGCGGGCCGCCTCGCCCCGGTCGGCGGCGAACACCATCAGGGTGGTCAGCGCGGAGAAGCCGTAGTACATCGCGCTGCCGGTGAGCACCAGCCGCAGCGGCGTCAGGCCCTGCGCCGTCCGGGCCGCCGCGTACACCAGGGCCATCGACAGCAGCGCGCAGACGAAGGCGGCGGCCGACAGGGCCCACACGCCGAGGGCGCCGAGCGCGCCGAACAGCAGGACGGCGTTGGCGCCGACGGCGGCGCCGGAGGAGATGCCGAGGACGAAGGGGTCGGCGAGGGCGTTGCGGACCAGGGCCTGCACGGCGACGCCGATCGCGGACAGTCCCGCGCCGACGACGGCGGCCAGCAGGGCGCGGGGCAGCCGCAGCTCCCACACGATGGTGTAGGCGGGGATCTCGTCGGGGGAGAGGGTGCCGCCGGTCAGGCCGGCGCCGAGGAAACGGAAGACCTGGCCCCAGCCGAGTCCGGCGGAGCCGAGGCCGGTGCCGCACACCACGGAGAGCAGCAGGGCCGCCGCGAGCGCGGCGACGAGCAGCGGCACCGGCCTCGGCTC
>NZ_JCANQV010000297.1:0-6735 GCF_059553635.1 Candidatus Streptomyces philanthi | reverse complement strand
GGCGCCGACCGTGCCCGTGAGGCGTCAGTGCGAGGAGCCCGACAGCTGGAGGCCGATGACCCCGATGATGACGAGGCTGATGGACACGATCTTCAGGGTGGAGACCAGGTCGCCGAGGAAGACCATGCCGTAGATCGCCGTGCCGGCCGCGCCGATGCCGGTCCACACCGCGTACGCCGGACCGACGTCGAGCCGGCGCAGCGCGAGCGTCAGCAGACCGAAGCTGCCCAGCGCGAACGCGGCGAACGCGATGGTCGGGAAGAGGCGGGTGAAGCCGTGCGACAACTTGAGGCAGACCGCGAAGCCGGTCTCCAGAAGCCCTGCCACCACGACGAGCAGCCACGCCATGTCCTTGCCTCCGTCGCTCGGTGACCGCTTCGCCAGCCTTGGTGTGATTATGCATTTACCCCGGACGGAGGGGGGCGGATTTCAGGGGATCAGTCGCCCTCGCGTCGCTCGCGGGTCGCCAGCAGGCGCCGCAGCGAGTACAGCCGGGCCGGGTCCGCGTGCCCCTCGGCGACCCAGGTGTCCAGGGCGCAGTCCGGCTCGTCGTGACTACAGGCGCGCGGGCAGCCGTCGGTGCCCGGCTCCAGGTCGGGGAAGGCGTGGATGACCCGCGACGGGTCGATGTGCGCCAGCCCGAAGGACCGGACGCCCGGGGTGTCGATGACCCAGCCGGAGTCGCCGGGCAGCGGGAGGGCCAGCGCGGAGGTGGTGGTGTGCCGGCCGCGGCCGGTGACCGCGTTGACGTGGCCGGTGGCCCGGCGGCGCTCCGGGACCAGGGCGTTGACCAGCGTCGTCTTGCCGACGCCGGAGTGCCCGACGAACGCCGTCATCCGGCCGGTCAGCCGCTCCCGCACCCGGTCGGCGGCGGCGCCGTCGGACAGTTCGTCCCGGTTGGTCACGACGTAGGGGACGCCGAGCGCGCCGTAGGACTCCATCAGCGCGTCCGCCGACGCCAGATCGGACTTGGTGAGCACCAGCAGCGGGTCGAGGCCCGCGTCGTAGGCGGCCACCAGGCAGCGGTCGATCAGCCGGGGGCGCGGCTCGGGGTCGGCGAGCGCGGTGACGATCGCGAGCTGGTCGGCGTTGGCGACCACCACCCGCTCGTACGGGTCGTCGTCATCGGCGGTACGGCGCAGCGTCGAGGTACGCGGCTCGACCCGCACGATCCGCGCCAGGGTGTCCTTGGCCCCGCTCAGGTCGCCGACGACCGCGACCCGGTCGCCGACCACCGCGCTCTTACGGCCCAGCTCGCGGGCCTTCATCGCGGTGACCGTCCGCCCGTCGATCAGACAGGTCAGCCGGCCCCGGTCGACGGTGACGACCAGGCCCAGGCTCGCGTCCTCGTGCTTGGGGCGGATGGAGGTGCGGGGGCGGTTGCCCTTGCGGTTCGGGCGGACGCGGACGTCGTCCTCGTCGGTGTGCCTGCCGTAACGGCGCATGACGGGCCGTCCTCACGCTCTCCGGGCGGCGGGCGGCGCGGCCGGATCGAGCATCTGCGTCCACAGGCCGGGGAAGTCGGGCAGCGTCTTGCCGGTGGTGGCGACGTTCTCGACCTCCACGCCCTCGACCGCGAGGCCGATGACGGCGGCCGCGGTGGCCAGACGGTGGTCGTCGTAGGTGTGGAAGACCCCGCCGCGCAGCGGGCGCGGGCGGATGTGCAGGCCGTCGGCGGTCTCGGTGACATCGCCGCCCAGCGCGTTCAGCTCCTTGGTGAGCGCCGCCAGCCGGTCGGTCTCGTGCAGCCGCAGATGGGCCACGCCGCGCAGGGTGGAGGGGGAGTCGGCGAGCGCGGCGACGGCGGCGATGCCCGGGGTCAGCTCGCCGACCTCGCCGAGGTCGACGTCGATGCCCTGGATACGGCCGCCGCCGGTGAAGGTCAGGCCGTGCTCGGTCAGCTCGCAGGAGCCGCCCATGGCGGTGAAGATCTCGCGCAGCGCGTCGCCGGGCTGGGTGGTGTGCTCGGGCCAGTCCGGGACGGTGACGCGGCCGCCGGTGACCAGCGCGGCCGCCAGGAACGGCTGGGCGTTGGACAGGTCCGGCTCGACGACCAGGTCGCGGCCGAGGAGGGCGCCGGGGGTGACCCGCCACACGTTCGGCTCACCGCCCGCCTCCGGCGTGTCCACCTGGGCGCCGACCGCGCGCAGCATGTCCACCGTCATCCGGATGTGCGGCAGGGACGGCAGCGCGGCGCCGACGTGCCGGACCTCCACGCCCTGGTTGAAGCGCGGCGCGGACAGCAGCAGCGCGCTGACGAACTGGGAGGACGAGGACGCGTCGACGGTGACCGGGCCGCCCTCCAGGGCGCCGCCGCCGTGCACCGTCATCGGGAGCGCGCCGCGCTCGTCGTCGTCGATCCGGGCGCCCAGGGCGCGCAGCGCGTCGATCACACCGCCGAGCGGGCGCTCGTAGGAGCGGGGGTCGCCGTCGAAGCGGACCGGGCCGTCGGCGAGCGTCGCGACCGGCGGCAGGAAGCGCATGACCGTGCCGGCGTTGCCGACATCGACGGTGGCGGGGCCGTGCAGTCCGGCGGGGATGATCCGCCATGCCTCGCCGCCGCCGGGCGCGCCGGCGGTGCTGGAGCAGGCGGTCTCCTCGATGCCGACGCCCAGGGCGCGCAGCGCCTGCGCCATCAGCAGGGTGTCCCGCGAGCGCAGCGGGCGGCGCAGCCAGCCGGGCTCGGAGGAGAGCGCAGCCAGCACCAGCCCGCGGTTGGTGACCGATTTCGAGCCGGGGACGGTGACGGTGGCGTCGACCGCTCCGGTGGCGACGGGGGCGGGCCAGAGGGCGGGCTGCGCGGGGCTTTCGGTCATGCCCCTCACTGTAATCGCTGGGCAAGGGTGCCGATCTTGATCAAAAACGGCGCAACGTGCCCGAAACGTGACACTGATAGGGGCGAGCGGAGGCCGGGGGTGCCCGTACGGAGGACGGAACGTGCCAGGAAAGGGGCCTCACGGCGCGCGGCGGGGCGCCCGGAGGGCCCCTTCGCGACCGCGGCCGGACGGGGGACGAGGGCCGCGTGGCGGGCCCGTGACGGGCGAGGGTCACAGGCCCAGCAGCCAGCGCCCGCCGCCGATCAGGGAGCACAGTGTCACCACGTGGAAGAGGCCGAGCCAGACGGCCGCCGGGACGTTCGTCAGCCGGGCCAGCTGGTCCGGGTCCGAGTCCACCGCGCCGCCCCGCCGCCGCTTCCCGTGCAGCTCGAACGGCGGGCGGACGCCGCCGAGCAGCAGGAACCACACCACCGCGTAGGCGAAGGCCGCCTGGACCTCGGCCGTCGTCAGCCACGAGACCAGCAGGAACGCCGCACCGGACAGGACGACCGTCAGCACCCCGTACGCATTGCGGATCATCACCAGCATCACCAGCAGCAGCGCGGTGGCCCCCCACAGCAGGGCCGTGATGTGCCCCGCCGCCAGCAGCGCCGCGCCTCCCAGGCCCAGCAGCGACGGGGCGGTGTAGCCGGCCGCGGCGGTGAGCACCATGCCCAGGCCCGTCGGACGGCCGCGCGAGACGGTCAGCCCCGAGGTGTCCGAGTGCAGCCGTATGCCCTCCAGACGGCGGCCGGTCAGCAGCGCGACCAGCCCGTGGCCGCCCTCGTGCGCGATGGTCACCGCGTTGCGCGACAGCAGCCACGCGGGACGCGGCACGACGACGGCCAGCGCGAGCACCCCGGTGGCGATCACCAGCCAGGAGGGCGGGGCGGGCTGGCCGCCGAAGACGCGGCTCCAGACATCGGTCAGGTGGTCGGTGTCCATGTCGTCCCTTCGTGTGGCATGGCAGTGTGGCACGCATGTGCGGTAGGTATGCGGCGAGCCGGCGGCCCGAGGACCTGGTGGGTCTCTTCGGCGTCCGGCACTGGGAGCCCACGGAGACCCTGGCCCCCGACTGGAACATCGCCCCGACGGTCCATGTGCACGCGGTGCTCGAACGTCCCCTCAAGGGAGAAGCGGCCCGGGACTTCCCGCCGGGCATGCCGGTGCGCCAGCTGCGCGCCCTGAAATGGGGCCTCGTCCCCTCCTGGGCGAAATCGCCCGACGTCGGCGTCAAGATGATCAACGCGCGTTCCGAGACGGTGCACGAGAAGCCGTCGTTCAGGAACGCCTTCGCCGCCCGCCGCTGCCTGCTCCCCGGCGACGGCTACTACGAGTGGGTCACCGGCGCCGCCGAACGGGAGCTGGAGGAACGCGGCAGGCGGAAGCGGGCCCGCAAGCAGCCGTACTTCGTCACACCCGCCGACGGCGCCGTGATGGCCATGGCCGGGCTCTACGAGTTCTGGCGCGACCCCACCCTGCCCGCCGACCACCCGCGGGCGTGGTGGGCGACCTGCACCGTGGTGACCACCGAGGCCGAGACCACCCCGCTCGCCGGGGCCGGGGGCGGCGGGGGCCCCCGCTCGCTGGCCGAGATCCACCCCCGGATGCCGCTCGTCCTGCCGCCGGACCGCTGGGACGCCTGGCTCGACCCCGCCCGCACCGACCCCGAGGAGCTGCGCGCCCTGCTCGCCCCGCCGCCGCCCGGCCTGATGCGGGCCTACCCCGTCTCCACCGACGTCAGCAATGTCCGCAACAATGGGCCCGAGCTGCTGAAGGAACTCCCGGCACCGGAGGAGGGCACGCTGTTCTGACGGCCGGGGCCCCGGCGGCAGGATGGGCGTATGAGTACAGGGGTGAACGAAAGCGAGACGGTCACGACGCCGGTCGGCGAGGCCCGGCTGACCTGGCACCGGGCGCCCGTCCCGGCGCGGGCCGTGCTGGCCCTCGGCCACGGCGCCGGCGGCGGCGTCCAGGCGCGGGACCTGCGGGCCCTGGCGGCGGCGCTGCCCGCCCGGGGCTGCACCGTCGTCCTGGTCGAGCAACCGTGGCGGGTCGCGGGCAAGAAGGTGGCCCCCGCGCCCAGGACCCTCGACACCGCGTGGACGGCGCTGCGGCCCGCCCTGGAGAAGCCGGGGCTGCCCATTGTCGCGGGCGGACGCAGCGCGGGGGCGCGGGTCGCCTGCCGCACGGCGCGGGAACTGGGCGCGCACGCCGTGCTGGCCCTCAGCTTTCCGCTGCACCCGCCGGGCCGTCCCGAGAAGTCCCGGGCGGACGAGCTGACCGGGGCCGGGGTGCCGACCCTGGTCGTCCAGGGCGGCCGGGACCCGTTCGGCGGGCCCGGGGAGTTCCCCGCCGGGACACGGATCGCCGAGGTGCCCCACGGGGACCATGGTTTCGCGGTGCCGAAGAAGGCCGGAGTGACGGAGGAAGAGACCATGGCCCGGCTCACCGGCGCGGTCGCGGACTGGCTGGACATCCTCTTCGGCTGAGCGGCCCCGGGACCCGGTGCCGGGGGACGGCGGCGGTGCCCGGAGCGCGGACGGCCGCGCAAAAGACGGCGCGGGGCGGGAATGCCCGGCGGCGACCGGCTGTTGTGCCAGCCGTAAGGCACCCGCGTACGCACCGTGCACCGACGAGGAATGGGAGTCCCGCATGGGAACCGCCTGCCTGCCACGCATGGCCGCTGACCTGCAGTGGTCGCAGCCGCAGGTCGCACAGCCGTCCCCGGCTGGAGCGGCGGCAGGACCGGATCGTCGTCTATTCTCCGAAACGAGTGGGTCCGTACCCGGATCCGTCGCCGTGAAGGAGGTGGGTACGGTCACCGGTACCGACGCAGGGGCCGACGGCGGGGCGCGCGAGCGTGCCCAGGACCGGCAGGAGAGCACCGCGGAACGCAACGCGCGCTTCGAACGGGACGCCCTCACCTTCCTCGACCAGATGTACTCCGCCGCGCTGCGCATGACGCGCAACGCCGCCGACGCGGAGGACCTGGTGCAGGAGACGTATGCCAAGGCCTACGCGTCCTTCCACCAGTTCCGCGAGGGCACCAACCTCAAGGCGTGGCTGTACCGCATCCTGACCAACACCTTCATCAACTCCTACCGCAAGAAGCAGCGGGAGCCGCAGCGCAGTGCCGCCGAGGAGATCGAGGACTGGCAGCTGGCGCGCGCCGAGTCGCACATGTCGACGGGCCTGCGCTCCGCCGAGTCGCAGGCGCTGGACCACCTGCCCGACTCGGACGTGAAGGCCGCGCTCCAGGCGATCCCGGAGGAATTCCGTATCGCCGTCTACCTCGCGGACGTGGAGGGCTTTGCGTACAAGGAGATCGCCGACATCATGGGGACACCCATCGGCACGGTGATGTCCCGTCTGCACCGCGGTCGGCGCCAACTGCGCGGCATGCTGGAGGATTACGCCCGCGAGCGCGGGTTGGTCCCGGCCGGGGCAGGAGCGGCGGCGGCGAAGGAGCCGCGGCAGCACGACCGGAAAGGCTCGGGATCATGAGCTGCGGAGACCCGCACGACAAGGACTGCGCGGAGGTCCTGGACCACCTCTACGAATACCTCGACCGCGAGATGCCCGCGGGCGAGTGCGAGAAGTTCCAGGTGCACATCGACGAATGCTCCCCGTGCCTGGAGAAGTACGGTCTGGAGCAGGCCGTGAAGAAGCTCGTCAAGCGCTGCTGCGGCCATGACGACGTCCCGAGCGATCTGCGCTCGAAGGTGATGGGGCGCATCGACCTGATCCGGGCCGGCGAGACCGTCCCCGAGGTCAGCGTCCTCGACCAGGCCCGGCACGAGCAGGCACGGCGTGAACAGTCCGCCGACAGCCCCGGCGCCCCGGCCTCCTCCGGCACCGCCGCGGACTCCCGCACCGGGGCCGCACGCGCCGACTGACGGCGGACTGTTCACGCCGT
>NZ_JCANQV010000296.1:0-6766 GCF_059553635.1 Candidatus Streptomyces philanthi | reverse complement strand
CCGCCCGTCCACGCGAGTACGAGGCGCAGATCGAGGAGCGCAACCGCGCCCGCTACGACAAGCCGCGTGTCTCCACCCCCAAGACGTTCGGGGACCAGGAGGGCGAGCGGCTGCAGAAGGTGCTGGCCAGGGCCGGTATGGGCTCGCGCCGCGCCTGCGAGGAGCTGATCGACCAGGCCCGTGTCGAGGTCAACGGCCGGATCGTCACCGAGCAGGGCGTCCGCGTCGACCCGGACAAGGACGAGATCAAGGTGGACGGCCTCACCGTCGCCACCCAGTCGTACCTCTTCTTCGCCCTGAACAAGCCCGCCGGCGTCGTCTCCACCATGGAGGACCCCGACGGCCGCCAGTGCCTGGGCGACTACGTCACCAACCGGGAGACCCGCCTCTTCCACGTCGGCCGGCTGGACACCGAGACCGAGGGCATCATCCTGCTCACCAACCACGGCGAGCTGGCCCACCGGCTGACGCACCCCCGCTACGGCGTCCAGAAGACCTACCTGGCGGCCATCCAGGGCCCGCTGCCGCGCGACATCGGCAAGCGGCTCAAGGACGGCATCCAGCTGGAGGACGGCTACGCCCGCGCCGACCACTTCCGCGTGGTGCAGCAGACCGGCAAGAACTACCTGGTCGAGGTGGTGCTGCACGAGGGCCGCAAGCACATCGTGCGGCGGATGCTCGCCGAGGCGGGCCACCCCGTCGACAAGCTCGTCCGCACCGGCTTCGGCCCCATCGCCCTCGGCGACCAGAAGTCCGGCTGGCTGCGGCGGCTGACCAACACCGAGGTCGGCATGCTGATGCGCGAGGTCGAACTCTGACCCGGCCCCGTACGGCACGGCGCCCCCGGCCCTGACACCGGCGGCCGGCCGGGGACACCCCGCCCGGCCGCCGGCGGCGCTGGTTACGCTGAGGAGGCGTGCCGACGCGCACGCGGACACACGCAGGAAGAGAGAGCACGACGTGGCGGTACGAGCGGTCCGGGGGGCCGTCCAGCTGGAGCGGGACGACGCGGCACACATGCGCGAGCGGGTGGCGGAGCTGCTCACCGCCGTGCTGGAGCGCAACGCCCTCGTCCCCGACGACCTGATCAGCGTGTGGTTCACCGCCACACCCGACCTGCACAGCGACTTCCCGGCCGCCGCCGCCCGCGACCTCGGCATCACCGACGTCCCCCTGCTGTGCGCGCGGGAACTCGACGTCGACGGTGCCATGGAACGCGTCGTCCGCGTCCTGGCGCACGTCGAGACCGACGTCACCAAGGCCGGCATCGCCCATGTGTACCTCGGTGCCACCGCCGCGCTGCGGAAGGACATCGCGCAGTGAGGACAGCGCTCGTCATCGGCACCGGCCTGATCGGCACCTCGGTCGCCCTCGCCCTCCACGCCCGCGGGGTGCGCGTCCACCTGGAGGACCACGACGAGGCCCAGGCCCGCACCGCCGCCTCCCTCGGCGCGGGCACCGCCGAGCCGCCCACCGGACCCGTCGACCTCGTCGTCGTCGCCGTACCGCCCGCCCATGTCGCGACCGCCCTGGGCGCCGCCATGGACCGCGGCATCGCCCGCGCCTACCTCGACGTCGCCAGCGTCAAGGGCGGCCCCCGCCGCGCGCTGGAGGCCACCGGCCGCGACCTGACCCGCTACCTCGGCACCCACCCGATGGCGGGCAAGGAACGCTCCGGCCCGCTGGCCGCGACCGCCGACCTCTTCGAGGGCCGCCCCTGGGTGCTGACCCCGTCGCCCGGCGGCGACACCGAGGTGCTCAACCTCGCCCTGGAACTGGTCGCCCTGTGCCGGGCCGTCCCGGTGGTGATGGACGCCGACGCCCACGACCGCGCCGTCGCCCTCGTCTCGCACACCCCGCAACTGGTCTCCAGCCTCGTCGCCGCCCGCCTCCAGGGCGCCGACGAGACCGCCGTACGCCTCTGCGGCCAGGGCATCCGCGACGTCACCCGGATCGCCGCCTCCGACCCCCGCATGTGGCTCGACATCCTCTCCGCCAACCCCGGGCCGGTCGCCGAGGTGCTCTCCGCCGTCGCCGACGACCTGGGAGCCACGGTCCGCGCCCTGCGCGCCCTGGAGTCCGGCGACGAGGAGCGGCGCGGCGGCGGCGCCGAGGGCATCGAGGACGTCCTGCGCCGCGGCAACGCCGGCCGCGAACGCGTCCCGGGCAAGCACGGCGCCGCCCCCGCCGCCTACGAGACCGTCTCCGTCCACATCGGCGACCAGCCCGGCGAGCTGGCCCGCATCTTCGCCGACGCCGGCCGCGCCGGGGTCAACATCGAGGACGTCCGCATCGAGCACGCCACCGGCCAGCAGGCCGGCTTCATCCAGCTCACCGTCGCCCCGGCCGCCGTGCCCGCGCTGACCGCGGAGCTGCGCGAGAGAGGCTGGTCCATCCGGCAGTGAGACCGTGGACAGGGGGAAGCGGCCGACCAAGTAACCTTGGCCGAGGCCGTTTGGGCCCCGGATCCCGCCCTGTGCAACCAGAGAGGTCTTCGTCACCGTGGAAACCGCCGCCCGGACCGCACCGGCAGCAGTGATTGTCGCCATCGACGGCCCCGCCGGCACGGGCAAGTCCAGCACGTCCAAGGCCGTCGCCGCCACGCTCGGCCTCGGGTACCTCGACACCGGGGCCCAGTACCGCGCGATCACCTGGTGGATGCTGGCCAACGGCATCGACGTGCGGGACGCCGCCGCGGTCGCCGAGGCCAGCGCCAAGCCGGTGATCGCCTCCGGTACCGACCCGGCCGCCCCGGCCATCACCGTCGACGGCGCGGACGCGTCCGGCCCGATCCGCACCCAGGAGGTCACCGCCGCGGTCAGCGCCGTCAGCGCCGTCCCCGAGGTACGCGAGCGGATCACCGCCCTCCAGCGCTCCATCGCCGCCTCGGCCCCCCGCGGCATCGTCGTCGAGGGCCGCGACATCGGCATCACGGTGCTGCCCGACGCCGACCTCAAGGTCTTCCTGACCGCCTCGCCCGAGGCCCGCGCGGCCCGCCGCAGCGGTGAGCTGAAGGGCAAGGACGCGGCCGGCCTCGCCGCCACCCGCGAGGCCCTGCTCAAGCGGGACGCCGCCGACTCCTCCCGCGCCGCCTCGCCGCTGGCCAAGGCCGCCGACGCCGTCGAGGTCGACACCACCGACCTCACCCTGGAGCAGGTCGTCGAGTGCGTGGTCACCCTCATCGAGGGCGCCGCCGCCGCGAAGGCGGGGCGGTGACCCAGGACACCGGGGCGCCCGGACCGCGGGGCGCCGCGGTCGGGCGCCGCATCGGCATCGGCCTGATGTACGGGCTGTGGCGGCCGCGGGTCCTGGGCGCCTGGCGGATGCCGTCCGCCGGCCCGGTGATCCTCGCCGTCAACCACACCCACGGCATCGACGGCCCGATGCTGATGGGCACCGCGCCCCGCCCGGTGCACTTCCTGATCAAGAAGGAAGCCTTCGCCGGCCCGCTCGACCCGTTCCTGCGGGGCATCGGGCAGCTGAAGGTGGACCGCGCCACCACCGACCGCCGGGCGGTCACCGACGCCCTGGGCGTCCTGGCACGCGGCGGGGTCCTGGGCATCTTCCCGGAGGGCACCCGCGGCGAGGGCGACTTCGCCTCCCTGCGGGCGGGCCTCGCCTACTTCGCGGTGCGCTCCGGCGCCCCGGTCGTCCCGGTCGCGGTCCTCGGCAGCACCGAGCGCCGCAGCCGGCTCGTCCCGGCGGTGCCGCCGCTGCGCGGCCGGATCGACGTCGTCCTCGGGGACCCCTTCACGGCGGGTGACGGCAGCGGGCGGCGCACCCGTACGGCGCTGGACGAGGCGACCGTACGCATCCGGGAACGGCTCACCGCCCACCTGGAAAACGCCAGGCGCCTGACCGGGCGCTGACCGACACTTGAGCAGGGGGCCGCGCGAGGCGGCCCCCCGACGACGAAGCCTGCGGCACCCGCCGCACTGTGAGTACGAGGAACGGACTTCATGAACGACCAGATCCCCACCGGCGACGAGCACGGGGCGCTTGGCGACGCCGAGTACGCGGAGTTCATGGAGCTTGCCGCGCAGGAGGGCTTCGACCCCGAGGAGGTCGAGGGCGACATCGCGGCCGCCGGGCACGGCCCGCTGCCGGTGCTCGCCGTCGTCGGCCGCCCCAACGTCGGCAAGTCGACCCTGGTGAACCGCATCATCGGCCGCCGTGAGGCGGTCGTCGAGGACCGGCCGGGCGTCACCCGCGACCGCGTCACCTACGAGGCCGAATGGAACGGACGCCGCTTCAAGGTCGTCGACACCGGCGGCTGGGAGCAGGACGTCCTCGGCATCGACGCCTCCGTCGCGATGCAGGCCGAGTTCGCCATCGAGGCCGCCGACGCCGTCGTCTTCGTCGTGGACGCCAAGGTCGGCGCCACCGACACCGACGAGGCCGTCGTCAAGCTGCTGCGCCGCGCCGGCAAGCCCGTCGTCCTGGTCGCCAACAAGGTCGACGGCCCCTCCGGCGAGGCCGACGCCGCGATGCTCTGGTCGCTGGGCCTCGGCGAGCCCCACCCCGTCTCCGCGCTGCACGGCCGCGGCACCGGCGACATGCTCGACGCCGCCCTGGAGGCCCTGCCCGAGGCGCCCGCGCAGACCTTCGGCCAGGTGGTCGGCGGCCCGCGCCGGATCGCCCTCATCGGCCGCCCCAACGTCGGCAAGTCCTCGCTGCTCAACAAGGTCGCCGGCGAGGAGCGGGTGGTCGTCAACGAGCTGGCCGGCACCACCCGCGACCCGGTCGACGAGATGATCGAACTGGGCGGCAAGACGTGGAAGTTCGTCGACACCGCCGGCATCCGCCGCCGGGTGCACCTCCAGGAGGGCGCCGACTACTACGCCTCGCTGCGCACCGCGGCGGCCGTGGAGAAGGCCGAGGTCGCCGTCGTCCTGATCGACGCGGGCGAGTCCATCAGCGTCCAGGACCAGCGGATCATCACCATGGCCGTGGAGGCCGGACGGGCCCTGGTCATCGCCTACAACAAGTGGGACACCCTCGACGAGGAGCGCCGCTTCTACCTGGAGCGCGAGATCGAGCGGGACCTCGTGCAGGTCCCGTGGGCGATGCGGGTGAACGTCTCCGCGCGCACCGGCCGCCACATGGAGAAGCTGGTCCCGGCGATCGAGACGGCGCTGGCCGGCTGGGAGACCCGCGTCCCGACCGGGCGGCTGAACGCCTTCCTCGGCGAGATCGTCGCCTCCCACCCGCACCCGGTGCGCGGCGGCAAGCAGCCCCGCATCCTGTTCGGCACCCAGGCCGGCACCAAGCCGCCCCGGTTCGTCCTCTTCGCCTCCGGCTTCCTGGAGGCCGGGTACCGCCGCTTCGTCGAGCGGCGGCTGCGCGAGGAGTTCGGTTTCGAGGGCACGCCGATCCACATCTCCGTGCGGGTGCGGGAGAAGCGCGGCCAGAAGAAGAAGTGACGGGCGGCGGCACGGCGTCCCGTGCCGCCGGCGTCAGCGTCCGTACGGCCGGGGCTGGTGCTGCCCCGGCGGCAGCGCCGGGACGGGGCCCCGCGCCGGGTAGGGCTGCTGCCGGGCGACGGCCTCCCAGCGGCCCGGCGCCGCCGGACGGCCCCAGCCCCCGGGGCCGCGCAGCGGATCGGGCCCGTCGCCCTCGCCGGAGCGGTCGCCGGGCAGGGTCCGGAACGCGCGGCGGAACTCGGCGTAGAGCGCGTCGTAGATCGGCGTGGCCGAACGCTGCTCGGCACGGTGGGGCGCCCGGGGATCGTGCGACGGGCGCATCCCGGGGATCTGGTGGGGGTACGGAGGACGCGGCGAGGGCTCGTATGGGTGCACGTCTGCACCAACGACCCCGGTCCGCCGGGGATGCGGCTTTCCCCCGGAAACGCCGGATCGCGGGTGCCCTGCGCCGGGGCGCGGAAGGGCACCCGCGATCCGCGGGCGGGCCGGACGCTCAGGTGCCGGCCAGCGGCATCACCCCGCCGACGAGCTCACCGCGCGCCGCGGCCCGCTCCAGCGCCTGCCGCATCAGGTCCTCCCGCGGCTGGTGCCCGATGCCGCCCGCGGGCGCGGCGTACATCACGACGTTCTGCGCCTTGGTGGCCGCGGCGCGCCAGCCGTCCGACACGGCCAGCGGCTGGTGCGCCTGCCACCACGCCGCCTGGGCGCCACCGTTGCCGGGCTGGAGGACGGCGTGCAGTTTGCCCATGGCCAGCAGCGCCGACCAGCCGTGGTTGGGTCCCGGCAGCACGGCCACGTCCGTCACCCGCTGGAAGCCGTTCTCCAGCAGCAGCGGCAGGAAGTCGTCGTCCAGGCTGACCGACCCCGGGCGGGCGATGGGGCTGCTGGGCTCGACGACCAGTGCCGCCCGCAGCTCTCCCTCGACCAGCACCAGACCGCAGGTGACGCCGAGGGTCGCCTGCCGTTCCGCGGTGGGGACGGGCGCGGCGGGCGCGCCGCCGTCCTGCGCGGAGATGGAGGCCACGGCCCCCTTGAGCTGCTCCTCCGCCACCGGGACGACCTGCGAGGGGATGCAGGAGGCGTGCGCGAAGGCGAGCACCGCGGTCTCCTCACCGACGAACAGGACGGTGCTGGTGCGCTCCTGCTCGCTGTCGCCGGGGGTGCGGCAAGAGGTGCAGTCGTACTGGCCGGGGGCGCCCCCGCCGGCCAGCAGACGATCGGCCTCTGCATCACCGATCTCGGCGCGGACCTCGTCGCTGACGTCGAGCATGCGCGGCACGGATGGCTCCTCGATCTCTGAGCGGTCACCGGGCGGTCTCCCGGCTCGTAGAAGCACAACGGGC
>NZ_JCANQV010000295.1:0-6812 GCF_059553635.1 Candidatus Streptomyces philanthi | reverse complement strand
CGGCATCCCGTCCGACGCCTCGGCGAGCGCGGCCCGCAGCCCCTCGGTCTCGACCAGCATGCTCACGGGCCCCGTCGGGTTGAGGTACAGGGCGTGCCCCGGGGGCAGCTGCTCCACCAGCGCCGCCACCGGGCGCCGGTCGTACAGCAGCCGGCCCACGGACTCCAGGTAGCGGTCCGCGGTGTAGACGGGCACCACCGGGGTGCCCTCGGGGGAAGCGGCGGGCAGTGGGGTGCCGGTCGCGCCGACCAGGACGGACACCTCGGCGCGCGCCAGGGCGGCGCACACCCCGGCCACCGGCCCGTACCCGGTCGCGGCGAGCTGGACCGCGTGGTCGACGGGGTCGGCCGGCTCCGGCCAGTCGAGCATCTGGGGCGAGGGGCGGTACTCCGGGTTCTCCTGCCACTCCTCGATCTCACCCGTGGGACCGGAGCGCCACTGCCCGATCAGCGCCCACCGCGGTGGCGGGCCCTCACCGGTCCAGGTGAGGTCGACCATGGCCAGCCAGTGGTCGGGCGCGTTGCGGGCCGCCTCGATCACCTCGGGCGGCGGCTCGGGCACGCGTGCGCCCGCCGCGGTGCCGTCCGCCGACGACTGTGTGCTGTTGTCCATGAAGCCCTCCGCCGGCCCGCCGTAGGTTCCTGGGTGCGGGGCCGGGCCCCGCCGCACGAGGCCCCTGCCCCCGGTCACAGTGCCCACGGGCGGCCCCCGCGGCCGCCCGACGCACCGGTGGGGCACCGGGGAATCCGCCACCTGGCCGTGCGCCGCTGCCCGTACGGCTGACGCCCGCCGCGCGGCGCGGTGCGCGGCGGCCCCGGTGGCCGGTTCCCGCTCGCGCGGGCGGCGGCATAGGGTGGGGCGATGCAGGAGCAGTACCGTACGCTCGCCCGCGCGGGTGAGCACGAGATCGAGATCAACAGGTCCCGGTTCCTCTGCGCCCTCGCGCCGGTGGCGGACGAGGCCGAGGCCCAGGACTTCATCGCGGCGGTCCGCAAGGAGCACCCCACCGCCCGCCACCACTGCTTCGCGTACGTCCTCGGGGCCGACGGCGCCGTCCAGAAGGCGAGCGACGACGGCGAACCGGGCGGCACCGCCGGGGTGCCGATGCTCCAGATGCTCCTGCGGCGCGAGATGCGCTATGTCGTCGCCGTCGTCACCCGCTACTTCGGCGGGATCAAGCTCGGCGCCGGCGGTCTGATCCGCGCCTACGGCGGTGTCGTCGGCGAGGCGCTGGACGCGCTGGGCACGGTCACCCGGCGCCGCTACCGGCTCGCCACCGTCACCGTCGACCACCAGCGCGCCGGCAAGCTGGAGAACGACCTGCGGGCCACCGGCCGCGCCGTCCGCGACGTCTCCTACGGGGCCGCGGTACGGATCGAGATCGGTCTGCCGGAGGCCGACGTCGACGCCTTCCGCGCCTGGCTGGCCGACGCCACCGCCGGGAGCGCCGTCCTGGAGCTCGGCGGCGAGGCGTACGGCGACGCGTGACGCCGGGGCGCCCGCCCGCGGTGTGCGGACGGGCGCCCCGGCGCCGGTGTCACCGCTGGAGCAGGGCCGCGACCCCGGAGGCCGCGCCGGCCGTGGCCGCGGCGGCGCTCCAGGTCGCCAGGCGGAGCCTGCGGTAGCGGTCGCTGTACTCGCTCCGCAGCTCGGCGGCGCGTTCGACGACGCGTTCCAGGGTGCGGCGGGTGAGGCGGTCGCGTTCGGCCGTGTAGGCGCGGTGCACCTCCTCGCGCTGGTCCGCGCTGAGCGACGGCAGACCGGCCAGGAAGGTCTCCGCGTCGGCGAGCGCCCGGCCCTTCTCGGCCTGGAGGAGCAGATAGCCCTCCAGGTGCTCGATTCCGGAGACCGCTTCTTCGTGCAGGGAGTGCATGGTGAGGTGCCCCTCCTCGTGGAAGGCAGGACCTGTGGGGGTGCGGACGGGGGACGGCCTTGGCGGTGTCAGGCCCGCTCGGCGAATTCCGGGTGGTGCAGGTCGAACGCCGGGGATTCGCTGCGGATGCGCGGCAGGCTGGTGAAGTTGTGCCGGGGCGGCGGGCAGGACGTCGCCCACTCCAGGGAACGGCCGTAGCCCCACGGGTCGTCGACGCCGACCTTGCGGCCGTACTTGGCGGTCTTCCAGATGTTGTAGAGGAACGGCAGCATCGACAGGCCGAGCAGGAACGAGCTGATCGTGGAAATGGTGTTCAGCGCGGTGAACCCGTCGGCGTCGAGATAGTCGGCGTAGCGGCGCGCCATTCCCTGGGCGCCCAGCCAGTGCTGCACCAGGAACGTGCCGTGGAATCCGACGAACAGCGTCCAGAAGGTGATCTTGCCGAGGCGTTCGTCGAGGATCTTCCCGGTCCACTTGGGCCACCAGAAATGGAATCCGGCGAACATCGCGAACACCACCGTGCCGAACACGACGTAGTGGAAGTGCGCGACCACGAAATATGTGTCGTGGACGTGCGAGTCCAGCGGGGGAGAGGCCAGCAGGACGCCCGTCAGCCCGCCGAAGACGAAGGTGACCAGGAATCCGATGACCCACAGCATCGGCGTCTCGAACGACAGTGAGCCCTTCCACATCGTGCCGATCCAGTTGAAGAACTTGACGCCGGTCGGCACGGCGATGAGGAAGGACATGAGGGAGAAGAAAGGCAGGAGAACGGCACCGGTGACGAACATGTGGTGCGCCCAGACCGTCAGGGAGAGACCGGAGATGGTGATGGTCGCCGCGATCAGGCCGATGTAGCCGAACATCGGCTTGCGGGAGAAGACCGGGACGATTTCCGAGACGACGCCGAAGAACGGCAGCGCGATGATGTACACCTCGGGATGCCCGAAGAACCAGAAGAGGTGCTGCCAGAGAATGGGCCCGCCGTTCGCCGCGTCGAAGATGTGCCCCCCGAATTTACGGTCGAACTCCAGGGCGAGGAAGGCGGCCGCCAGTGGCGGGAAGGCGAGCAGCACCAGGACACCGGTCATCAGCACGGTCCAGGTGAAGATCGACATGCGGAACATGGTCAGACCCGGCGCCCGCATGCAGACGATCGTCGTGATCAGGTTGACCGCGCCGAGAATGGTGCCGAACCCGGAAAGCGCCAGACCCATCAGCCACATGTCGGCCCCGATACCGGGCGAATACGCGCTGCCGGACATCGGCGTATAGGCCGTCCAGCCGAAGTCCGGCGCGCCCTGCGGGGTGAGCAGGCTGCCCACGGCGATGAGCGAACCGAGAAGATACAGCCAGTACGCCAGCGCGTTCAGCCGCGGGAACGCCACGTCGGGCGCGCCTATCTGCAACGGGATGAGCCAGTTGGCGAAACCGGAGAACACCGGGGTGGCGAAGACCAGCAGCATGATGGTGCCGTGCATGGTGAACGCCTGGTTGTACTGCTCCTGCGACATGATCTGCATACCGGGGCGTGCCAGTTCCGCCCGCAGCAGCAGGGCCATGACACCACCCACGAGGAAGAACACGAACGATGTCACGAGATACAGCGTCCCGATCATCTTGTGGTCGGTGGTGGTCAGCCACTTCACCAGGGTCTTCGGGGGAGTCTCGTGCGAGGCGCCCGCCTTTTCCAGGCGGAGGGTCGTCATGGTGTGCTCTCCTTGAATTCCGGTCGATCCGGGGGCCCGGATGCCTGACGTGAGGAATCCGGACGGCACACGGCCGCACCGGACGGGGCATTTCCCGCCCGGCGAAGGGTCGGCCGGGAGCCGGGCCCATTCCTTCGGCAGAACGTGATGTGCGGCCGGTTGCCCGGACTCTCGGGACGGGTATAGCGACGCCCGAATTCCCAGGGCAAACGGATTGCCTGCGGGGCATGCCGTTTCCCCGCGCTCTTGCCTGCCCGGCACGAAAATTGCCCGCCGTCCGGCAGCGGTGTGCAATGGCGTGATCCGTCGGCGCGCACCGGCCCCGCCCGGCCGTCGTCCACCCCGTCAGAGCGGACCCGCACCATGACTCCTCCCCAGGACGCCCCGGACCGGTCCGGGCTGCACGCCGTCGCGCCCCGACTGCGCCTGCTGCGGCGCCAGCGGGCGTTGAGCCTGGAGTCCGCGGCCCGCGCCGCCGGGCTCTCGCCCGCCCACCTCTCCCGCCTGGAGACCGGCCGGCGCCACCCGTCGCTGGAGATGCTGATCGCCCTGGCCCGCAGCTACGGCACCACCGTCTCGGAACTGCTCGGGGAACTCCCCGCCGACCGCCGGGCGGTGGTCCGCGCCGACGGCCTGGAGGCGAACTGGGCCGACGGCTGCGCGTACTGGCCCGCCGGAGCCCCCGGCCGCGGCACCCGGGCGATGCGCGTCCACGTCGCCTACCGCCCCAGCCCCGGCGCCTCCCGCACCCACCCCGGCGAGGAATGGCTGTACGTGCTCACCGGCGAACTGCGGCTGCGCCTCGGTGACGCCCGCCACACCCTGGCCCCCGGCGACAGCGCCCACTTCGACTCACGGACCCCGCACCGGCTCGCCGCCGCGGACCCCGATGGCACGGAACTCCTCTACCTGCACACCCTCCTGCGGTCCGGCCCCGACACCTCCTGCCTCGGCCGGGCCCCCGTCCCGCACCCCTGACGTCCGCCGAAGCGTCCTTGACGTGCGCCCGGCCCGTTTATGCTGACGAGGTGTCGAACAGCGAGGTCGAGCGACTGGCGAGAATCCGGATGGAAGTCACCGGAGAGACCCTGGAACGTGCCATGGAGGTCCTGCGCGGCCACACCGCCCCCCGCGACGACGCACCGGACCCCCACCGCGACACCCCGGACGACGACACCCCGCCCTCCAACGTCACCCCCCTCCGCCGCGCCCGCGCCCCCCGCGAGGACGGATGACCCACGGCCACGGCGCGGCGACGCCCCGGGCCCGATGACGGCCACATCCCCGGCCGGCGCTACCGTGGTCGCTGCCGCAAGGGCCCGTACCGGGGCCGCGCAGGGCCACGAAGGAGAGCGGAACATGCAGGTCGGAGCGGTGTCGTGAAATTTCTGCACACCTCCGACTGGCATCTGGGACGCTCCTTCCACCGCGTCGGCCTGCTCGACGCGCAGCGCGCCTTCCTCGATCACCTCGTCGCCACCGTCCGCGACCGCGACGTCGACGCCGTCCTCGTCGCCGGGGACGTCTACGACCGCGCGGTGCCCTCACTGGCCGCCGTCGAACTCTTCGACACGGCCCTGCACCGCCTCGCCGCCCTCGGCGTCCCCGTCGTGATGATCTCCGGGAACCACGACTCCGCCCGCCGCCTCGGCGTAGGCTCCGGCCTCTTGGAGCGCGCCGGCGTCCATCTGCGCACCGACCCCGCGCACTGCGCCACCCCCGTACTCCTCGACGACGACCACGGCCCCGTCGCCCTCTACGGCCTGCCCTACCTCGAACCCGCCCTCGTACGCGACACCCTCGGCGCTCCCCGGGCCGGACATGCCGAGGTACTGGGCGCCGCCATGGACAAGGTCCGCGCCGACCTCGCCGGACGGCCCCCCGGCACCCGCTCCGTCGTCCTCGCCCACGCCTTCGTCACCGGCGGCCGGACCAGCGACAGCGAACGCGACATCACCGTCGGCGGCGCCGCCTGTGTCCCCGCCTCCGTCTTCGACGGCGTGGACTATGTGGCCCTCGGCCACCTCCACGGATGCCAGACGATCGGCGACCGCGTCCGCTACTCCGGCTCCCCGCTCGCCTACTCCTTCTCCGAGGCCGGCCACCGCAAGTCCACCTGGCTCGTCGACCTCGACGCCGACGGCACCGTGCGCGCCGAACGCGTCGACTGCCCCGTACCCCGCCCCCTCGCCCGCATCCGGGGACGGCTGGAGGACCTCCTCGCCGACCCGGCGCTCGCCCGCCACGAGGACGCCTGGGTCGAGGCCACCCTCACCGACCCGGCCCGCCCGCACGAACCCATGGCCCGCCTCACCGCCCGCTTCCCGCACCTGCTCAGCCTCGTCCTCGACCCCGACGAGGGCCCCGCCCGCTCGCTCGCCTCGTACGCCCGGCGGCTGCGCGGCCGCAGCGACCAGGAGATCGCCGAGGACTTCGTGGAACACGTACGCGCCGGACGCGCCGCCGACGCACGGGAGCGGGCCGCACTGCGGTCGGCCCTCGACGAGGTACGGCTCGACGAGGCGGAACGCGAGGACGCGCGATGAGACTCCACCGGCTCTCCGTCACCGCCTTCGGTCCCTTCGCCCGGACGCAGACCGTCGACTTCGACCGGCTGGCCCGCGACGGCCTCTTCCTGCTGCACGGACCGACCGGCGCCGGCAAGACCTCCGTCCTCGACGCCGTCTGCTACGCCCTCTACGGCTCGGTCCCCGGCGCCCGCCCCGGCGGCCAGGCCCTGCGCAGCGACCTCGCCGACCCCGCCACCCCCACCGAGGTCGTCCTCGACCTCACCGTCGCCGGCCGGCGGCTGGAGATCACCCGGCTCCCCGAGCAGCCGCGCCCCAAGAAACGCGGCAGCGGCACCACCCGCGAGAAGGCCCAGAGCCGGCTGCGGGAGTACGTACCCGGGCTCGGCGGCGACGACGGCCACTGGAAGGCGCTCAGCCGCTCCCACCAGGAGATCGGCGAGGAGATCGGCCGGCTGCTCGGCATGAGCAAGGAGCAGTTCTGCCAGGTGGTGCTGCTGCCGCAGGGCGACTTCGCGCGCTTCCTGCGGGCCGACGCGGAGTCCCGCGCCCGGCTGCTGGGCCGCCTCTTCGACACCCGCCGCTTCGCCGCCCTGGAGGACCGGCTCGCCGCCCGCCGCAAGGCCGCCGCCGACCGCGTCACCGAGGGCGACGACCGGCTGCTGGCCCTCACCCACCGCATGACCCAGGCCGCCGGCGACT
>NZ_JCANQV010000294.1:0-6822 GCF_059553635.1 Candidatus Streptomyces philanthi | reverse complement strand
ACCGGTCATGGCGACGAGTTTGCCCCCGGCCTGTTCCCGCTTGATCAACGCCATCTTGTCCTCCGGCGTCGCCTCCGCCAGGAAGTCGTCGACCCCCGCCTCCTGTGCGATCGCCCGCGCCGTCAGCGGGTTGTCGCCGGTGATCATGACGGTCTTGATGCCCATCCGCCGCAGTTCGGCGAAGCGCTCGCGCATGCCGTCCTTGACGACGTCCTTGAGGTGGATGACGCCGAGGACACGGGGCCCGTTCTCGTCCTCGACGGCGACGAGGAGGGGGGTTCCGCCGGCCGCGGAGATGCTGTCGGTGAGTTCCTGGGCGTCGTCGGCGACGGTGCCGCCGCGTTCCCGGACCCAGGCGGTGACGGAGCCGCCGGCGCCCTTGCGGACCTTGCGTCCGTCGATGTCGACACCGGACATGCGGGTCTGGGCGGTGAACGGTATCCACGTGGCGCCGTCGAGTTCACCCTGGTGGCGTTCGCGCAGTCCGTACTTCTCCTTGGCGAGGACGACGACGGAGCGGCCCTCGGGGGTCTCGTCGGCGAGGGAGGAGAGCTGGGCGGCGTCGGCGACCTCGGTGGCTGTGGCGCCGCGTACGGGGACGAACTCGGCGGCCTGGCGGTTGCCGAGGGTGATGGTGCCGGTCTTGTCGAGCAGCAATGTCGATACATCGCCTGCGGCTTCGACGGCGCGTCCGGACATGGCGAGCACATTGCGCTGGACGAGGCGGTCCATGCCGGCGATGCCGATGGCCGAGAGCAGTGCGCCGATGGTGGTGGGGATGAGGCAGACCAGCAGCGCGAGCAGCACGATCATGGGCTGTTCGGCGCCCGCGTAGACGGCGAACGGCTGGAGGGTGACGACGGCGAGCAGGAAGACGAGGGTGAGTGAGGCGAGGAGGATGTTGAGGGCGATCTCGTTGGGGGTCTTCTGCCGTGCGGCGCCCTCGACGAGGTTGATCATGCGGTCGATGAAGGTGTCGCCGGGCTTCGTCGTGATCTTGATGACGACGCGGTCGGAGAGGACCTTCGTCCCGCCGGTCACCGCGGAGCGGTCGCCCCCGGACTCGCGGATCACCGGCGCCGACTCCCCCGTGATCGCCGACTCGTCCACGCTCGCCACGCCCTCGACGACATCGCCGTCCCCGGGGATGACGTCACCGGCCTCGCAGACGACGAGGTCGCCGACGCGCAGGTCGGTGCCCGGGACGCGTTCCTCGGTGGTGCCGGCGAGACGACGGGCCACGGTGTCGGTCTTGGCCTTGCGCAGGGTGTCGGCCTGGGCCTTGCCGCGTCCCTCGGCGACGGCCTCGGCCAGGTTGGCGAAGATCACGGTGAGCCAGAGCCAGCCGGCGATGGCCCAGCCGAACCAGTCCGCGGGGCTCAGGCAGGCGAAGAGGGTGGTGAGGACGGAGCCGACCTCGACGACGAACATCACCGGGGACTTGACCATGACACGGGGGTCGAGCTTGCGCAGGGCGTCCGGGAGAGAGGCGAGGAGTTGCGCGGGGTCGAAGAGTCCGCCGCCGCTGCGGGTGGTGCCGGGCCGGGCGGCGGGGGCGTCCTGGGTCGGTGTGCGGGTCTCGGTGGCGGTGGGCATGGAGCGGCGCTCCTCGTGTTTCGCGGGGGCGGTCATGACAGGCCCTCCGCCAGCGGGCCGAGGGCCAGCGCGGGGAAGTAGGTCAGACCGGTGACGATCATGATGGTGCCGACGAGCAGGCCGGAGAAGAGCGGCTTCTCGGTGCGGAGGGTGCCGGCGGTCTCGGGGACGGGCTGCTGCCCGGCGAGGGAGCCGGCGAGGGCGAGGACGAACACCATGGGCAGGAAGCGGCCCAGGAGCATGGCGAGGCCGATGGTGGTGTTGTACCAGGGGGTGTCGGCGTTGAGTCCGGCGAAGGCGGAGCCGTTGTTGTTGGCGCCGGAGGTGAAGGCGTAGAGGACCTCGGAGAAGCCGTGCGGCCCGGCGCCGAGCGCCTTGGTGTTGAGCATCGAGCCGAGGGCGTCCGGGAGGGTCATCGACGCGGCGGTGAAGCCGAGCACCAGGGTGGGCGTGACGAGGATGTAGCAGGCGGCGAGTTTGATCTCGCGGGTGCCGATCTTCTTGCCGAGGTACTCGGGGGTGCGGCCGACCATGAGGCCCGCGATGAACACGGTGATGACGGCGAGGACGAGCATGCCGTAGAGGCCGGAGCCGACACCGCCGGGCGCGATCTCGCCGAGCATCATGCCGAGCATCTGGATGCCGCCGCCGAAGGCGGTGTACGAGGAGTGGAAGGAGTCCACGGCGCCGGTGGAGGTGAGGGTGGTGGTCACGGAGAAGAGCGCGGAGGCGCCGACGCCGAAGCGGGTCTCCTTGCCCTCCATGGCGCCGCCCGCGGCCTGGAGCGCCGGGCCGCCGTGGGCGGACTCGGTCCAGATCATCAGGGCGGTGAAGGCGAGCCAGACGGCGCCCATGGCGGCGAGGACCGCGTAGCCCTGGCGGAGGTTCCCGGTGAGCCTGCCGAAGGTGCGGGTCAGGGAGACCGGGATGAGCAGGATGAGGAAGATCTCGAAGAGGTTGGTGAAGCCGTTGGGGTTCTCGAAGGGGTGGGCGGAGTTGGCGTTGAAGTAGCCGCCGCCGTTGGTGCCGAGTTCCTTGATGACTTCCTGGGAGGCGACGGCGCCGCCATTGACCTGCTGGGTGCCGCCGGTGAGCCGGCCGATCTCGTGGATGCCGGAGAAGTTCTGGATCGCTCCGCAGGCGACGAGGACAAGGGCGCCGGCGACGGCGAGGGGCACGAGGACGCGCAGGGTGCCGCGTACCAGGTCGGTCCAGAAGTTGCCGAGGTCGCCGGTGCGGGAGCGTGCGAAGCCGCGGACGAGGGCGACGGCGACGGCCATGCCGGTGGCGGCGGAGACGAAGTTCTGCACGGCCAGGCCGGCGGTCTGGACGATGTGACCCATGGCCTGTTCGCCGCTGTAGGACTGCCAGTTGGTGTTGGCGACGAAGGACGCCGCGGTGTTGAACGCCTGGTCGGGGCTGATCGACGTGAAGCCGAGGGACAGCGGGAGGGCGCCCTGGAGGCGCTGGAGCAGGTAGAGCAGGACGAGTCCGGCGAAGGAGAACGCGAGGACCGAGCGGAGATAGGCCGGCCAGCGCATCCGGGCGTCGGGGTCGGCGCCTATGCAGCGGTAGACGATCCTCTCGACGCGCAGATGCCTGCGGGAGGAGTAGACGGCGGCCATGTGGTCGCCGAGGGGGCGGTAGGCCAGTGCCAGCGCTGCGACGAGTGCGGTCAGCTGGAGCACGGTGGCGAGGAGGGGGCTCATCCGGTGCTCAGAACCTCTCCGGGAAGACGAGGGCGAGGACCAGGTAGCCGAGCAGGGCGACGGCCACGATCAGGCCGACGACGTTCTCCGCGGTCACAGCTTCGTCACCCCCTTGGCGACGAGCGACACCAGCGCGAAGGCCGCGATCATGATGACGACGAAGGCCACGTCGGCCATCGTGTGCTCCTAGTGGACGGAAGGAATCGGACCCCTGGAGCAAACCGCCATCGTGGCTGGAAGTGAGCGCTGTTGACGCCTCCCTTACGGGCGCCCGGCTCGCCTTGACGCTTTACCTACGCCTACCGAGCGGTTCTGACCGAATACCGTGGGCATCACAAAGGGGCCGCACCCCCTCCCGGGAAGTACGACCCCTCACGGCCCTCATGTCCGCGCCCGCGGCGCGCACGGTCAGCGGATCTCGGTGATCTCCGGCCCGCGCTCCAGGCGCTCCACACCGCCGCCGAAACGCGACTGCGCGACCTGCTCCTGCTGCACTCCGTCGGGCACCATCTGCGCGTCGTCGGGGAGCTTGAGGACGATCGGGTCGCGCGGCGCCATCGGGGACTCGCCCCGGACGACGACGGTGTCCCGGAAGATGTGCTCCAGCACCCCGGCGGCCTGCGGCTGCACCGCGCCCTGCCCGGAGATCACCCCGCGCAGGAACCAGCGCGGCCCGTCCACACCCACGAAGCGCACCACCTGCACACCATTGGTCCCGTCGGGCAGCTGGACGGGCACCTGCGCCCGCAGCTCCCATCCCAGGGGGCCCTCGACGACATCGACGGCGCCGCCCTGCTGGGTGATGCCGGTGGCGATCTCCTCACGGACCTCGCCCCAGATGCCCTCGTTGCGGGGCGCGGCGAACGCCTGGAGCTGCACCGCGCTGTCCTGGAGCACCACGGTCGCGGCGACGATGGCGTCACCGGCGACCTCCACCCGCAGCTCCATGCCGTCGACGCCGGGCACGAAGAGGCCGCCGAGGTCGACCCGGCCGTCGCCGGGCTCCCGGACCTCCGACGCGTCCCAGGGGCCGTCGGGGCGCGGCGCCGGCGGCAGGCCGGACCGCTCGTCCGTGTCGTCCCCGCCGTCGTCGCTCACCGCCGTCTCCTCGGCGAGCGCGTCGTCCTTCGCCGACTCTTCCGGAGCCTGGTTCTTCTTGCGACGTCCGAACACGTCACTGTCCTTCCCGGTCGGCACCGACCGCTGCGTATCCATTCCCGCCCGTGGGGCCGCCCACCGCCGCGTGACCGCCGGTGGACCCGAATCCCCCCTCGGCCCGCGCCGAGCCGGGAAGCTCCGCCACCTCGTGGAAGCGCACCTTCTCGACCTGCTGGACAACCAGTTGCGCGATCCGGTCGAACCTCTCGAACCGCACCTGCTCACGCGGGTCCAGATTGACCACGATCACCTTGATCTCTCCACGGTACCCGGCATCGACCGTCCCGGGGGCATTCACCAGGGCCAGTCCGCACCGGGCCGCCAGACCTGACCTCGGGTGGACGAACGCGGCGTAGCCGTCCGGCAGCGCGACGGAGATGCCGGTGGGCAGCACGGCGCGCTCCCCCGGCTCCAGCACGGCCGCCTCCGTGGTCACCAGGTCGACGCCGGCGTCACCGGGGTGCCCGTACGCGGGGACGGGGACATCGGGGTCGAGTCGTCGCAGCAGCACCTCGACCGGGTCCCGGCGCCCGGCGCTCACGGGTTCACCTCGAAGGCCCGGGCCCGCCGGACCTGGTCCGGGTCGGCCATCGCCGCGCGGATCTCCTCGGGCCTGCCGTTGTCGATGAAGTGGTCGACCTTCACCTCGACGAAGACGGCGTCGGCGCGCACCGCGACGGGTCCGTCCGGGGCGCCGATCCGTCCGACGGCGGTGGAGTAGATCTTCCGGCCGTGGACGGCGGTGACCTGCGCGTCCAGGTGCAGGACGGTGCCCAGCGGGACGGGACGCAGGAAGTCGGTCTCCAGCCGTCCGGTCACCGCGATCACCCGCAGCAGCCAGTTCAGCGAGCCCAGCGTCTCGTCGAGCGCCGTGGCGAGCACACCGCCGTGGGCGAGGCCCGGGGCGCCCTGGTGGGCCTCCTTGACCGTGAACTCGGCGTGCACCCGCACGCCCTCGCCCGCGCGTGCCTCCAGGTGCAGTCCGTGCGGCTGCCCGGTGCCGCAGCCGAAGCAGCGGTCGTAGTGCGCGCCGAGGAGTTCCCCGGGTGCCGGAGCGTCGGGGTGCCGGACCGGGGCGATGGCGCCCTCCGGCAGCGCCGGCCGCGTCCTGGGTTCGTCTGTTCCACTCACGAGTGCAGACCCTACCCGCGTGCGTCGCACGCTCGTGCCTCCGTGCCAAGCTGGAGCCATGCAGTCGTACGAAGAACGCCTCACCGCGCCCCGCTCCTGGTGGGTGATCGCCGCACTGATCGGCGTCGCCTGTGCCCTGATGCTGCTCCCCGTGGGCCCCCTGCCGATGCTCGGCGGGCTGATCGGCGGCGCCGCGGTGGCCGCGGTGGTGGTCAGCGCGTACGGCTCGGTGCGCATCCGGGTGGTCGGGGACGCGCTGATCGCGGGCGAGGCGAAGATCCCGGTGTCGGCGCTGGGCGCGGCACAGGCGCTGGACGCGGAGGAGGCGCTGGCCTGGCGCACGCACAAGGCCGACGCGCGGGCGTTCATGCTGCTGCGGGGCTATGTCCGTACGGCGGTGCGGGTGGAGATCGACGATCCGGCGGACCCGACGCCGTACGCGTATCTGTCGACGCGGCAGCCGGAGCAGCTGGTGGCGGCGCTGGCGGCGGCGCGGGGCTGACGTCCGGCCGTCACGGGCGGGGCGCGGGCGGGCCGCCGCCTTGGCCCTTCGCGCCGGGGAGCGCGTCCCAGGGGATCTGCCGGGCGCGCAGGTCCTTGCGGACCCGGTCGGCGAGGCGGCCGGTGTCGCGGCGGTTGAGGAAGGCGCCGACGGCGGCGCCGACCATGAACGGGGCGAGGTTGGGCATGCTGCGCAGGGTGCGCTTCATGATCTGCCGGCGCAGTTCGCGGCGCGCGGGACCGCCGAGGGCGGCGTTCAGCGTCGCCGGCCGGGTGACCTCGATGCCGCGTTCCTCGGTCCAGGCCGTCAGATAGGTGGTGCCGCGCTGGGTGCGGGTGCCCGGGGGGCGCTGTCCGTAGACCTCGTACAGCTCGGCGATGAGCTTGATCTCGACGGAGGCGACCCCGGCGACCTCGGCGGCCAGCTCGGCCGCCATGGCGGGGGGTACCGGCATCATGGCCGCCGCCCCCACGCCCGCTCCCACGGTGGCGGAGGCCCGGGTGGCGCCCGCCACGAGCTTGTCCGCGAGTTCCTCGGGGGTCAGGCCGGGGAACTGCGCGCGCAGTGTGGCGAGGTCGCGGACCGGGATCCGCGGGGCGGTGGTGAGGAGCCGGTCCGCGACCCCGCCACGAGCTTGTCCGCGAGTTCCTCGGGGGTCAGGCCGGGGAACTGCGCGCGCAGTGTGGCGAGGTCGCGGACCGGGATCCGCGGGGCGGTGGTGAGGAG
>NZ_JCANQV010000293.1:0-6844 GCF_059553635.1 Candidatus Streptomyces philanthi | reverse complement strand
CGGCCTTCGGCCTCCGGGCCAGTGGCGGCCGCCATGTCAGAAGCATTCCTTCTTGCCCTTGGAGAGCTTCATGTCCAGCCCGGCGAGCTTGAACGTTCCGGCATTGGTCGACCAGGCGGTCTGCCGCAGGTTGGTGATGCGGACGTCGTCGGCCTGCTGCGCGAACAGGTCCTGGAGACCACGCGCGTCCGCCGGGCCCTTGTCCAGGGTGGAGGCGTCGCGGCCGATCTCGATGGCGTGGAAGGACGCGTTGCCCGCCAGCTGGGTGGCGTCCACGTACAGGTCGGTGGCCTGGACGGGCGTGCTGCCCGTACCGGCGCTGAGCTTGAGGGAGATGTCGCCGATCACCGGCAGATGGGTGACGACGGACTGGCACAGGCGCTCCATCTTCGCCGTCTTGATGGCGGTGACCGCGACCGGCAGGAGATCGCCCCTGGCGTTCGCGTCGACACTGCCGTACTGGGCGAAGCCGTCGCCGGTCAGGCTGTTGGCGGACACCTTGAACTGCTGGCCGGAGACGGCGAACGAGGCGGCGACCGCCCCGTTGGCCAGGGCGACGGCCAGGGCCGCGGTACCGGCGACCGCCGGGACGAACAACAGGGCGAATCGTCTCTTGCTGATGCGCCCCGTGACGGGTCTGCCGTGTGCGTCCTTCATGACGTGTCTCCCCTTCGAGAGCGGTGGGTCGCGCTGCGAGCATGTGGGGGGATCGGGCGGAGCGGGGCCTGCGTACGGCACGCCGGAACGGGCAGTCGGCCGTCCCCGGGGAAGGCAACTGACGGGTGTTACCGGCGAGTTGAATGTAAAGGGGCGCAAGGATGTCGGCAAGGTTGCGGGACCGATGGTTTTCGGCCGACTGCCGCCCCGTTTGCCCGGAACGGCTCACCCGTAGCGGACCCGCAGCTCCTTGACGCCGTTGAGCCAGGACGAGCGCAGCCGGCGCGGCGCGCCCGCCAGGGAGATGCCCGGCAGGACGTCGGCGATGGCGCGGAAGATCAGGTTGATCTCCAGGATCGCCAGCGACTTGCCCAGGCAGAAGTGCGGACCGCCCCCGCCGAAGCCCAGATGGGGGTTGGGGTCGCGGGTGATGTCGAAGACCTCGGGCCGGTCGAAGACCTCGGGGTCGTGGTTGGCGGAGGAGTAGAAGACGCCGACCCGCTGCCCCTGCCGGACGCGCACGCCGCCCAGTGCGGTGTCGCGGGTCGCGGTGCGCTGGAAGGCCACCACGGGCGTCGCCCAGCGGACGATCTCCTCGGCCGCGGTGTCCGGGCGCGCGCGCCGGAACAGTTCCCACTGGCCGGGGTGGGTGAGGAAGGCGTGCATCCCGTGGGTGATGGCGTTGCGGGTGGTCTCGTTGCCGGCCACCGCGAGCAGCAGCACGAAGAAGCCGAACTCGTCGGTGCCGAGATTGCCCTCGTCCTCGGCCGCCACCAGCCGGCTGACGATGTCCCCGGCGGGGCAGTCCTTGCGCTCGGTGGCGAGGTTCATCGCGTACGAGATCAGTTCGGCGGCGGAGCGGGTGCCGACCTCCTCGGTGATCGCGAGTTCCGGGTCGTCGTAGGCGATCATCTTGTTGGACCAGTCGAAGATGCGCGCCCGGTCGTCCTGGGGGATGCCGATCAGCTCCGCGATGGCCTGTAGCGGCAGCTCGCAGGCGATGTCCCGGACGAAGTCCCCCGCGCCGCGCGCCCGGGCCGCCTCGACGATGCGGACGGCGCGGTCGCGCAGCGCGTCCTCCAGGCCGCGTACGGCGCGCGGGGTGAACCCCCGTTGCACGATCTGGCGGACCCGGGTGTGCTCGGGCGGGTCCATGTTCAGCATCATCAGCTTCTGGACGTCGATCTGGTCGCGGCGCATCGACGGGTGGAAGCGGATGATCGCGGTGTTGAGGTGCGCGGAGAAGATGTCCGGTTTCGTGGACACCTCCTTGACGTCCTCGTGGCGGGTCACCGCCCAGTAGCCGTCGTCGCCGAACCCGGCGGCCCCGTGCGGCTGGCCGATCCAGCACACCGGCGCGGTCCGCCGCAGCCGCGCGAACTCCGGGAGCGGGACGCGGGACTGGTAGACGTCGGGATCGGTGGGGTCGAACCCCTCGGGAAGCGCGGGGCAAGGCATCGGCCACTCCTGGTCCGGTCCGGCTCCGGTCCGTCCTCGGCCCGCGCCCGGTGCGGGGCCGCCGGGCGGGCGGCGCCCGGGGAAGTGCGGTGCGCCCCCGCCGCTCTGACGGCACATCAGATGTGGCGGCGAAGGTAGTGACGGGCCCCGCAACTGGCAAGGGGCGCGACGGTGTTCTCCGTGCCCGGGGGGAGGGAAGCGGCCGTTCCGCCCGGCGCGAGGAGTTGGCCGGACAGGCCCCGCGCCGCCGCGGCGGCGGTGCACACCCCTTGCGCGGCATGGGGCCCCTCACCAGACTACGCGGAACTAGAACGCGTACCAGTTCTTCTGCCGTGGGTGCCGCGATGCCCGTGGCACGAGGAGAGGACGAGTCACTCATGGCCGCGGAACCCGTCATCGTCGAAGCCGTACGCACCCCCATCGGCAAGCGCCGGGGCGCGCTCGCCACCCTCCACCCCGCCTACCTCCTGGGCGAGACCTACCGTGAACTCCTCGCCCGTACGGGCATCCAGCCCGACTGCGTCGAACAGATCGTCGGCGGCACCGTGACCCATGCCGGCGAGCAGTCCATGAACCCGGCGCGCAACGCCTGGCTGGCCATGGGCCTGCCCTACGAGACCGCCGCGACCACCGTCGACTGCCAGTGCGGCTCCTCCCAGCAGGCCAATCACATGGTCGCCAACATGGTCGCGGCCGGGGTCATCGACATCGGCATCGGCTGCGGCGTCGAGGCGATGTCCCGCGTACCGCTGGGCAGCGCCTCCCGGGACGGCGCCGGCAAGCCCTGGCCCGACGAATGGCACATCGACCTGCCCAACCAGTTCGAGGCCGCCGAACGCATCGCCCGCAGGCGCGGCCTGACCCGCGAGGACGTCGACGCGTTCGGCCTGCGTTCCCAGCGGCGGGCCGCGGCGGCCTGGGCCGAGGAACGCTTCAAGCGGGAGACCTTCGCCGTCCAGGTGCCCACCACCGAGGAGGAACAGGCCGCGGGACAGGGCATGTGGCGGCTCGTCGACCGGGACGAGGGGCTGCGCGACACCAGTACGGAGGCGCTGGCCGGTCTCAAACCCGTCATGCCCACCGCCGTCCACACCGCGGGCAACTCCTCGCAGATCTCCGACGGCGCCGCCGCCGTGATGTGGGCCTCCAAGCGGATGGCGCGCGCCCTCAAGCTCTCCCCCCGGGCCCGTATCGTCGCCCAGGCGCTGGTCGGCTCCGACCCGCACTTCCATCTGGACGGTCCCGTCGACGCCACCCGCGCCGTGCTGGGCCGCGCCGGGATGTCCCTCAAGGACATCGACCTCGTCGAGATCAACGAAGCCTTCGCCTCCGTCGTCCTCTCCTGGGCCCGGGTCTTCGACCAGGACCTGGAGAAGGTCAATGTCAACGGCGGAGCCATCGCCCTCGGCCACCCCGTGGGCGCGACCGGGGCCCGGCTGATCACCACCGCGCTGCACGAGCTGGAACGCAGGGACCGCGAGTTCGCCCTGATCACCATGTGCGCGGGCGGCGCGCTGGCGACGGGGACGATCATCCAGCGGCTGTAGGGGTGTGACGCACCTCCCGCACCGCACACCCCGGAGTTGTAATAGTCTTCTCGCCCTAACAGGTATTACGTATCGGCGTCGTGCGGAACAGGCCGCACGCCGCCGAGCGGCACACGAGGTGACGGACGGGGATGACGGAGCACATGATCAGGCGGGCCGGCGCGCGGGACGCGGCCCGGCTGTCCGCGATGGTGCGGGAATCGGGCGCGTACGAGGGCGGCTACGCGGCCATGGTCGCCGGGTACGAGGTGACCGCCGACCACATACGCCGCCACGAGGTCTTCCTGGCCGCCGACGCGGACGACCGGCTGCTGGGCTTCTACGCCCTGATCCTCGACCCGCCCGAGCTGGACCTGATGTTCGTCGCCGACGACGCCCAGGGCACCGGCCTGGGCCGCCGGCTCATCACCCACATGAAGGAACGGGCCCGGGCCGCCGGGCTGGAGAGCGTCAAGGTGATCTCCCACCCGCCGGCCGAGGGCTTCTACCGCAGCGTCGGCGCCGTCCGCACCGGCACCTCGCCCGCCGTCCTGCCCAAGATCACCTGGGAACGGCCGGAACTCGTCTTCCCGCTCACCGGGTGACGGCGTATGGGCCCCGGGCCGCCCGCACCGGCCGGGGCCTGGTCAGGGAGCGGACGGCGGGCCGGTGAACGCCACCGGCGCGTCGAACGCGGCCCGGCGGGTGGCACGGCGGAGGGCCTTGAGGATCGTGCCCCCCAGGGTGAACGTGAGGACCACGGTGACCACGGCACGGGGGAGGTCCCAGCCGAGGGACGTGGCGAGGCAGTAGGCGAGATAACGGGCCAGGTTGTCGGGCAGCGGATCGCCCGGGACGAACGAGACCCCGGACGCCATTCCGCCGAGGTACGGCCAGCCCTGGAGATTCATCACCAGCCCGTAGAGGACCGCGGCGAGCGCCCCGTACCCCGCGAGCATCGCCAGCTCCCCGCGCCCCCGCAGCCGCTCGGGCCCCGGCAGCAGCCCCGCGCCCATCGACACCCACCCCATCGACAGCATCTGGAACGGCATCCAGGGACCCACCCCGCCGGTCAGCAGCGCCGACGCGAACATCGCCACCGAGCCCAGCACGAACCCGAAGCCCGGCCCCAGCACCCGTCCCGCCAGCACCATCAGGAAGAACATCGGCTCGATGCCCGCGGTGCCCGCCCCCAGGGGCCGCAGGGCCGCGCCCGCGGCGGCCAGCACCCCCAGCATCGCGACGGCCTTGGCGTCCAGCCCGCCGTCGGCGATCGCCGCCACCACCACGGCCAGCAGCAGCGGCAGCAGCGCGGCGAACAGCCACGGCGCGTCCCGGGAGTGCGCGAGGCCGGAGGCCGAGCCGGCGAGCAACGGCCAGCCGAACGCCATCACCCCCACGGCCGACACCAGTACCAGCGCCACCACCGAGCGCGGACCCAGCCGCACGGCGCGTACTGCTCCCGTACGCCCGCTCACGCGCCGGCCTCCAACGCGCGGGCGACCTGCGGCACGGTCAGCCACGGCAGCGGTGCGAGGATCTTGGCGACCTGCGGCGCGAACGCCGGGGACGACACCACCACCTCGCCCGACGGGCCGTCGGCGACGATCTCCCCCTCGGCCAGGACGACGACCCGCCGCGCAAGCTCGGCGGCCAGCTCCACGTCATGGGTGGCCAGCACCACCGCGTGCCCCTCGGCGGCCAGCGCGTGCAGGATCCGCGCCAGCCGCGCCTTGGCCGCGTAGTCCAGCCCCCGCGTCGGCTCGTCGAGCAGCAGCAGCGGCGGCGAGGCCGTCAGCACCACGGCCAGCGCGAGGGCGAGCCGCTGGCCCTCCGACAGATCACGGGGATGCACGGAGTCGGGGACCTCGGGCAGCAGCCGGGACACCAGCGCCCGGCAGCTCCCGGGGGCCGCGCCCGCGTCCCCGTCGGCGGCCGCGCACTCGGCGGCGACGGTGTCCGCGTACAGCAGGTCGCGGGGCTCCTGCGGGACGAGCCCGACGTGCCGCAGCAGATCACGCGGCCGGGCGCGGTGCGGCGCGGTGCCGCCGACGGTGACCGTGCCCGAGGCCGGGGTGTGCAGCCCGACGAGACTGCTCAGCAGGGTGGACTTGCCCGCCCCGTTACGGCCCATCAGCGCGACGGTCTCACCCGGCCGGACGGTGAGGTCCACCCGGCGCAGCGCCTCGGTACGGCCACGGCGGACCGTGAGCCCGGAGACGACCGCGAGCGGGGAACCGGCGGGGGCCGCGGCCTCGGGGGCCGGGGTCCTGACCCGCCGGAAGGAGAAGCGGCGGGCCGGCTTCTCCCTGGGGGCGGGAGCGCCGGGGCTCACGGTGACGGCCCCGGCGGTCCACGTCCCGGGCTCCCCGGGGACGGCGTCCGCCAGCCGCTCGCGCAGCGGCCCCGCCTCGCGGCGGGCGTCGCGCACGGACAGCGGCAGCGGCGACCAGCCCGCGACCCGGCCCAGGTCGACGACCGGGGGACGGACGGGGGAGACGGCCATGATCTCGGCGGGGGCGCCTGTCCGGGGCGGTGCGCCGGGCGCGGGCAGCAGCACCACCCGGTCCGCGTACTGGATCACCCGCTCCAGCCGGTGCTCGGCCAGCAGCACCGTCGTCCCCAGGTCGTGGACCAGGCGTTGCAGCACCGCCAGGACCTCCTCGGCGGCGGCCGGGTCCAGGGCCGACGTCGGCTCGTCCAGCACGAGCACCCGGGGGTGCGCGGTGAGGACCGAGCCGATCGCCACCCGCTGCCGCTGGCCCCCGGACAGCGTCGTCAGCGCGCGGTCGCGCAGCTCGGCCAGGCCCAGCAGGTCCAGGGTCTCCTCGACCCGGCGGCGCATCACGTCCGGCGCCAGGCCCAGGGACTCCATGCCGTAGGCCAGCTCGTCCTCGACGGTGTCGGTGACGAAGTGCGCCAGCGGGTCCTGGCCCACGGTGCCGACGACATCGGCCAGCTCCCGCGGCCGGTGGGTGCGGGTGTCGCGGCCCGCGACGGTGACGCGGCCGCTCAGCGTGCCCCCGGTGAAGTGCGGGACGAGCCCGCAGACGGCGTTGAGCACGGTCGACTTGCCGACGCCCGACGGGCCGACGAGGAGACACAGCTCCCCCTCGGGAACGGTCAGGTCGACCCCCTGGACGGCGGGCGCGGTGGCGTCGCCGTAGGTGACCGAGACCTGCTCGAACCGGATCACTGGGCGT
>NZ_JCANQV010000292.1:0-6848 GCF_059553635.1 Candidatus Streptomyces philanthi | reverse complement strand
GGGCGGGGGCGGGCGTAGGGGGCGACGGGCCGGGTGCGGGGCGCGGCCGTCCGTCGGGGCGGGCGGCTCGGGGCCGGGGAAGCCCTGGCGCTGGGGCTGCCGCATGCGTGCGCGCTCCTCAGCGCCCATACCGGGTCGGCGTCCTGGGACGGACGGGACGTGGTCAGGTTCCCCGCCCGCAACCCGCCCGCAACGCAAAACGGCGCCCCTCCGGCCTTCGCCGGACGGGCGCCTTCGTGCTCCTGCCTACGGTCGCTTCACCACTCCCCCGCTTCCGTCCACCCGGGCGCACGCGCCGGTGACCCACGTGCCAGCGCCTCGGCCGAAAGGTTTCTTCCAGCCGAGGCGCGCACCGGTCCCGTTCCCTCTCGCGGATACGGGGCCGTCCCCGCGAGGGGAGCCGTACAGAGCGTGCGACCGACGACACGAAATGTGCCCGCCCCGCGCGGTGTGCCGACGCGATCGGCAAAGGCACGAGCAGGGGCCGGGAGGCATCGACGGCAACGGCGGGTGAACACCACGTCGTGTGCGTCCGCCCGGGGGCAGGGGCCGGTCAGTGACCGGAAGTGCTGCTCAGTGGCCCTGTTCGTCGCGGCGGCGCTGCCAGCGGTCCTCGATGCGGTTCATCATCGAGCGGCGTGACCTGGCCTGGCGGCCCGCGGCGGGACCACCGCCCACCGAGGACCGGCCCGCCTTGCGCTCACCGGGCTTGGGGGCCTTGCGCCACCCCGTGACGGCGAGCACCGCGCAGCCGAGCATGACGAGGAAACCCACCACGCTGACCCAGATCATCTGCGCGACCATACCGGCCATGAGCAGGCCGATTCCCACGAGGAAGCCGACCACCGCCTGGTAGACCCGTCGCCGGGTGTACGTACGCAGCCCGCTTCCCTCAAGCGCTGTCGCGAACTTCGGATCTTCGGCGTACAGCGCTCGCTCCATTTGCTCGAGCATGCGCTGCTCGTGCTCCGAGAGCGGCACGGAGTCCTCCTACTCGTCGGTCGCGGGGGCGACCGGGTGCGGCCCCTTCAGGATAGGCAGGGATTCGCCCCCGTGAAACCCGCCCCTCTGCGCCATTGCACAGTGCCCTTGCACAGTTCGGGCCGCCGAGGCGGCCGGTGGTGATGCTGCCTGCATTCCCCACCCGCCCATCCGTCATGCCGGAACGTCGTTCTCCGATCATACGGGCAGACGGGGCCGATCGGGTGGCCGGTGACCGCCCGCGGGCGCGGGTCGGCCACCGTCCGGGGTCAGTCGCGCTCGGCGAGGACGTGCAGCTGGGTGGCGACGGAGTGGAACGCGGGCTGCTCCGCGGCGGCCGCCTCCAGCTTGAGCAACGCGTCCAAGGCGCCCGGCTCGGTGTCGACGAGCACGCCGGGAACGAGATCGGCGAAGATCCGTACGCCGTGCACCGCGCCGACCCGGAGGCCGGTGGCGGAGACCAGCTCGGTGAGCTGGTCGGCGGTGAACCGGCGCGGGACCGGGTCGCCCTCGCCCCAGCGTCCGGCCGGGTCGGCGAGGACCTGGCGGGCCTCGGTGAAGTGACCGGCGAGGGCGCGGGCGAGGACGGCACCGCCGAGGCCCGCGGCGAGCAGGCTGAGCGTGCCGGCCTCACGCAGCGCGCCGACGGCGTTGCGGACGCCCTCGGCGGGGTCGTCGACGTACTCCAGGACCCCGTGGCAGAGCACGGCGTCGTAACCGCCGCGCTCGACGACGTCGAAGAGGCCGCGGGCGTCGCCCTGCACGGCGCGTACCCGGTCCGCGACGCCTGCCTCGGCGGCACGGCGCTCCAGGGCGAAGAGGGCGTTCGGGCTGGGGTCGACCACGGTGACCTGGTGGCCGAGGCGTGCCACCGGGACGGCGAACTTGCCGCTGCCGCCTCCGGTGTCGAGGACGTCCAGGGCGTCGCGTCCGGCGGCCTCGGCCCGGCGCTCCAAGGCGTCCTTGAGGACCTCCCAGACCACGGCGGTACGAAGGGATGCGCGCGGGCGCAGCGGGTCAGACACGGCGGGTGGCTCCTCGCGGGGGCAGAACATCTAGGCGCTCACCACCCTATTGCGTCCCGCACCGTGCTCCCCGTCCGACGCCCGCGCACGGCTTCGTACGGGCGGACGGGGCGCCGGCGCGGGAGCCGGAGCGGCATCCCGCGCCCCGCGCCGAGGCGGGAGCCCGCCCCGCCATGTGCCCGGTAGTCCTCGCGATCAGCTCGCCCGCTGGTCCGGGAGGACGGGCTGGAGGAGCAGTATGCGTTCCACCAGGCGCAGGAACCTCGCGGCGTCGCGGAGGAGGCCGTCGGCGTCCCGATGGCCGGCCGCGCCGGGTATGCCGGCCTCGGCCCGGGCCCGGCGGTCGGCGCCGGAGGCGAACAGGGCGCTCCATTCGGCGAGTTCCGGCGCGACCTCCGGGAGGACCTCCCAGGCGGGGCGTATCACGTGGCGGTTGCGCCGGGAGGCGCCGGGGCGGCGGGGCGCGGGTTCCGGCCTGGCGCGGACGGCCAGGACGGCGGCCGCGGCGCGCAGCGCGGCCAGATGCGCGGTGGCGAAGCGTTCGTTGGGGGTGCCGGCGGCGGCCGCCTCGTCGAGGGCGTGCCGGGCCTTGGCCAGCAGGTCGAGGGCGGCGGGTGGTGCCGTGGTACGCCGCAGGACGGGGTGGACATCGCTCGGGGGACCGTACGCGGCACGACTGCCCGCGGTAGGACGCACTGCCATGACGAACCTCCTGTCGTCGCAAGCCGGTTCGGCTGTCTGTCCTCATCGTGCAGTACACCACTGACAATCGCGCTGACCTGCACGTTCGCGGCTACTACGGGATCGGGGGAACGTCCCGCCGGGCAGGAGCACGACCGCCGCCACGCGCCGCCCCGGCCGGGTACCTCACGGCCGCGACCGAGACCTGGCGCCGCGGGTGACGGGTGAGAACACTGCGCCGGGAGTGAACCCGTGAGCGCGCGGACGGACGGCACCGGCACAATCGGCCCCATGGACAGCTCCAGCACGCGTCGCGACGCCACCCGGCGCAAACTCTTCGAGGCCGCGGTCACCCTCATCGCGGAACAAGGCTTCTCCGCCACCACCGTGGACGAGATCGCCGAACGCGCCGGCGTCGCCAAGGGCACCGTGTACTACAACTTCACCAGCAAGAACGTCCTCTTCGAGGAGCTGCTGCGGCACGGCATCGAGTTGCTGGCGTCCTCCTTGCAGGCCGCCGGTGACGAGGTGACCGCGCGGGGCGGCAGCCGCGTCGACGCCCTGGACGCGATGATCCGTGCCGGTCTGGACTTCATCTCCCGTTACCCGGCGCTCACCCAGCTCTACGTGGCCGAACTGTGGCGCACCAACCGGGCCTGGCAGTCCACCCTCATGGTGGTACGGGAGCGGGCCGTCGCCGTGGTGGAGGGAGTGCTCCGGAAGGCGGTCGACGAGGGTGAGCTGAGCGAGGAGATCGATGTGCCGCTCACCGCGTCGGCGCTGTTCGGGATGGTGCTGGTGGCGGCGCTGGACTGGCAGTCCTACCAGCCCGACCGCTCGCTCGACGAGGTGCACGCCGCGCTGTCGCGGCTCCTCCAGGGGCGGGTGAGCGGCCGCGCCGAGCAGCGCGGCTGAGACCTCGCGCGGTACGGCGCACGCAGCACGCCGCCCTGGCGCGGATCGTTCCCCCATCGATCCGACCAGGGCGGCGCTTCCCCCGTCGTCCCCCGTGCTTCCCCCGTCACCTCCGGGTTGCCGCACCGTTCCGCCGCCCCGTGCCGGCGGTGCGGTGCCGCTTCCCTTCGGTGATCCCCACTCTTCCGTCCGGGCGGTCCCCGGCCCATCCGCGCACCTACTCATCTCGGCGTCTGAGTACGCGTACTCATCCGGTGAGCACCAGCGCGGTCCGTCCCTGGTGGCCTACCCTCGTGCGCGTGTCCGTACTTCCGTTGGTCTTCACCAGTGGCTGGGCGAGCGGCGTCAACGCCTATGCCGTCGTCCTGCTCCTCGGCCTGCTCGGCATGACGGGCGCCACCGACGAGGTGCCCGAGGCGCTGCAACGCCCTGATGTGCTGATCGTGGCGGGTGTGCTGTTCCTCTGCGAGGCCGTCGCCGACAAGATCCCGTACGTGGACTCGGTGTGGGACGCCGTGCACCTGGTGATCCGGCCGGTCGCGGGCGGTGTGGTGGCGGCGCTGCTCGCCGGGCACAGCGGGTCGCTGCCCGAGCTGGCGGCGGGCGCCGTGGGCGGCTCGACGGCGCTGGTGAGCCATCTGGTCAAGGCGGGGACGCGGATCGCCGCCAACACCTCCCCGGAGCCGGCGAGCAACATCGTGCTGAGCCTGACCGAGGACCTGGGGGTCGCCGGGATCATCGTGTTCGCGGTGTTCCATCCGGTGGCCGCGGCGGTCATCGCCGGTCTGCTGCTGCTCGCCGGGGTCGCCGTGGTGGTCTTCCTGTGGTCGCGCATCCGTCGTCATCTGCGCCGCCGGCGGCAGCGGCGCGAGGAGAAACGGCTGGTCGCGGCCCGGGACGCGGGGGTGCCGGCGCCCTGAGCGGCCGTCGGCGCGGGCGTTGTCGGTGGCTGCGGATACAGTCGCAGGCATGGCACGGATTGCGGTGATCGGCGCCGGCACGGGCGCGATGGCGGCCGCTGCCCGGCTGGCCGTCGCGGGCCACCGGGTGGCGGTTTTCGAGCGCGGTACGACGTTCGGCGGGGCGGTGGGGCTGCTGTCCCGGGACGGCTTCACCTTCGACACGGGGCCGTCGCTGCTGCATCTGCCGGCCGTGCAGCGCGATCTGTTCCTCAAGACGGGGCGGGAGTCGCTGGAGAGCCGCGTCGGGCTGACCCAGGTCGATCCCGCGAGCCGCCATGTCTTCGCGGACGGCACGTCGGTGACGCTGCCGAACGCCTCGCGCGCGGGAGTCACCGCGGCCCTGGACGGGGCGCTGGGCGGTGACGCGGGCGAGCGCTGGGGCGCGCTCGTCAACCGCGCCCGGGACGCCTGGGACGCGATGCGCCGTCCGCTCCTGGAGGAGCCCCTGTGGCAGGACTGGCGGGTGCTGGGCCGCGACCCCTATCCCGCCGTACGGCGGCGCGGGCTGTTCGGCCGGGGCAAGGGCCCGACGACCGCCACCCTCGCCGAGATCGCCCGCCGGGAGCTGTCCGACCCTCGTCTGGTGGCCCTGCTGGAGAGCCACGCGGTGGCGTACGGGCTCGATCCGCGCGCCGCCCCGGCGAGCGCCGCCGTGCTGCCGTACATGGAGCAGACCTTCGGCAGCTGGTACGTCCGCGGGGGCATGCGGGCGCTGGCGGAGGCGCTGTACACGCGCTGCGAGGAGCGCGGGGTGGAGTTCACGTTCGGCGCCGAGGTCACGGGGATCACCGTGAAGGAGGGCCGGGCGGCCGGGGTGGAGCTGGCCGACGGGCGGGCGCACGAGGCGGACATCGTGGTCGCGGGCGTCGCGCCCGGCCGGGTCTCCACGCTGCTCGGCGGGGCGGAGCCGTGGGGCCCGGACGACGTGAGGCCGTCCTCGTGGGCCGGCGGGCGGGCGCCCGGCCGGCTGACGGTGTGCCTGGCGCTGCGCGGCCCGCGGCCCGCGGACGCCGTGCACCGCACGGTCGTGCACGCCCCGGAGCGTGACGCCGAGTTGGCGGCCGTCTTCGGCGACGGCCCCGGCTGCGAGCGGCCGACGGTCACGGTGCTGCGTCCGGACGACGACACCACCCGGCCCGACGACGAGCACGAGGCCGTGACGCTGACGGCGACGGTCGCCCCCTGCGGCCCGGAGGCCCGGCAGGACGCCGTCGCCGCGGCCGCCGACCGGCTCATGGAGCGCGCCTCGGCGGTCGTTCCCGGGCTTCGTGAGCGGCTGCTGTGGCGGGAGGTACTGCCGCCCACGGAGGAGACGCTGCTGCCGGCCCCCGCGCTCGCCGGAGCGGACGGAGGATTCCTCCGGCCCGCCAACCGCACCCGGATACCCGGCCTCTACGCGGTCGGCGGCTGGTCCCACCCCGGCGGCGGGCTCGCCCATGCCGGGATGTCCGGCGCGATCGTCGCGGGCCTGATCGTGAACGGCGACGACTGGCACGGCTCGACGTGACACACGGCTCCCGGGCGGCCCGCCACCCGGGGTGACGGCCGCCTCCGGCGGGCGGGTCGGCTCGCCGGCCCGGCCGGTCGTTCACGGCGCCGTGCCCGTCACCGGAGACCTCCGTGGGCACCACGCCCGCGAGCCGACACCCCGTCAACCCGTCCCCGTTCCCGGCTCAGTACCGGTACTGCTGCCCGTCGTCGTGCTGCGGGTACGGGGGCTGCTCGGGCGGGTGCTGGCCGTCGCGCTGCTGCGGGACCCAGACGCCGCCGGGCGGGGTGTCCGTGGCGTAGTCCTGGTGGTGCTGCGCCGGGTCGCCGTATCCCTGGGGGGCGTAGGAGCGGCCGCCGAACACATCGGACGGCGCGTAGGGGTCGTAGGGCGCGGCGTACTGCTGGGGGACGGCGTACGGGTCGGCGTAGGGCGCCGTCTGCGGCCGGTCCTCGCCGTACTGCGGGTAGGTGCCGTCGGGGTAGGGGGCGGTGTAGGCCGTGTCGGGGGCGGCGGGCGGCCGGCCGTAACTCCCGTCGTAGGCGTAGGCGTTGGTGTCGCCGGTCCAGGGGTCGTAGGCGGGCTGCCCGGTACCGGGGGCGTGGGGGGCCTGTCCGCCGGGGTCGACGGCCGGCTGGACGACCGTCGCGTCGTGGACGAGGGGCCCGTCGTGGACCAGGGTCGCGTCGTGGACGAGGCCGCCCGGGGCGATGAACGTCTCCTGGGCGGCGAACGCCTCCCGGGCCTGTTCCGGGCGGCCGGACGCGGCGCCGCTGTCGTTGCCGGGCGCGGGGG
>NZ_JCANQV010000291.1:0-6850 GCF_059553635.1 Candidatus Streptomyces philanthi | reverse complement strand
CCAGGACGACGCGGTCGGCGGGCAGCGTGGTGCCGTCCGACAGTTCCACCGTGCCCTCGGCGGTGCGCAGCGCGGTGGCGGTGGTGCGGGTGACCAGGCGGACGCGCTGGTCGTCGTACCAGGACGGCGGCCGCAGGGCGATCTGTTCCAGGGTCCTGGTGCCGGCCAGGAAGTCCTTCGACAGCGGGGGCCGGTCGTAGGGGAACTCGCCGCCGTCGACGAGGGTGAGGTCGCCGTCGAAGCCCTGGGACCGCAGGGCGCCGGCGGTGGCGACGCCGGCGACGCCGCCGCCCACGATGACGACGCGGGTGCTCACGGCTTCTCCCCGGGGAAGAGGTAGACGTCGCCGTCGCGGACCTCGACGCGGTGGGGGCAGGCGTTCCGCGTCGCCGGGAGCCCCTGGACCTCTCCGCTCCTGAGGCAGAACTTGCTGGAGTGCAGGGGGCACTCGACGTAGCCGTCCTCCACCCAGCCGTCGGCGAGGGAGGCGGTCTCGTGGGTGCAGGTGTCGTTCAGCGCGTACACGGTGTCGTCGGTGTCGCGCAGCAGGGCGATGTGGTCGTCGGTGCCGGTGACGGTCTTGTCGACGGCGATGCCCTCGCCCTGGGGGATGTCGTCCAGGGACGCGACGCGGATGCCGTCGCTCATGCGTGCTCCTCGTGCCATGCGGGGGTGTTCATCAGCTCGCGCCAGCGGCCGTAGAAGGCGCGGCCGGCGGCGTCGCTGTACAGCTCGCTGGTGGTGCCGGGGTGCCGGCCGTCCTCGCGTTCGGTGCCCAGGCCCATCTGGTAGTTCAGGGCGACCTGGTTGGTGATGAAGCCGTGCGAGACGGCCTGTACCTCGCTCCAGTTCTCGCCGTCGTCCTGCTCGAAGATGCCGCTGGGTCCGAAGGTGCGCAGGTTGTACAGGCGCTGCGCCTCCCGGACGTCCTCCGGCATGGACCGGTCGACGATCGTCCACGCCCACACCTCCATCCGGTCGGGGCCCTTGGGGTGCCAGACGCGGAGGGAGCCGTTGACGGGGAGGTAGGAGAAGTTGGGGAAGACGGTGGCGTGCCCGTTGGTCAGCGGTCCTTCGACCCGTGCGTCGCCGAGGCGCTCGCGCAGGGCGTCGTAGTCCGTCCATTGGTGCACGGTCCGGGCGTCGAAGCGGTTCTTGGGGTGGACGGGGAAGCCCGCTCCGTTGCCGTTCGCGTCCGAGTACTGGCGGCCGGTGCGGTGCACGATCTCGTCCTTGGGCTTCTTGCCGGAGGGCGAGAGCGCCATGAGGGCCGAGGCGTGGCTCATGTTGACGTGGTACCAGTCGGTGGCGAACTGCTCGGCGGCCAGCTTCCAGTTCCCCTCCAGCACCCATTTGTGGACGCCGCCGACGACGACCGTGCCGTGTTCGTCGTGGTCGAGCATGGCGTCCATGTACCAGGCCATGTCGCCCAGGGACTCGCGCAGCGGGACGGGGTCGGGGTTCCAGGTGCCGAAGACCAGCCCGTGGTAGGTCTCCACGTGCGGTACCTCGACCAGGCCCCACCGGTCGGCGCTGAAGTCCTCGGGGTAGCCGTCCTTGTTCGGCACGCTCACCAGGGAGCCGTCGAGGTTGAAGGACCAGCCGTGGTAGGTGCAGGTGAAGTTGCGGGTGGTGCCGGAGTCGGCGCGGCACACGCGGGCGCCGCGATGCCGGCAGGAGTTGAGGTACGCGCGGATGCGGCGTTCGCGGTCGAGGGTGACGATGACCGGGTCCTCGCCCATGTACGTGGTGAAGAAGTCGCCCGGCCGGTGGAACTGGTCGGTGTGCGCCAGGAACAGCCAGCTGGGCGCGAACACGCGGCGCAGTTCCTGCTGGTACAGGTCCTGGTCGGTGAAGACGACGCGGTCCAGCAGCCCGCCCTCGGTGTCGACGAGCCCGGAGACGTCGATGTGGTGCGCCAGGTCCGCCGGGCGCCGCAGGGCCCCGCGCGGGGCCGTGGTGGCCGCGCCCTGGGGTTCGATCGTCGAGGTCATGGCCCCAGGCAACAGCAGTGGTCAGGGGTGGTTCCATCCGTCGTTCCGCTGGGCGGCACGGACGCTGTCGGCGGGCGGCGGGGCGGGGCGAGCGTGAGGGCATGCTTGCTGCAACCGCCGTCTCCCAGAGCGCGAGCGACCCGCTGTCCGGGCTCGTGCTCCAAGACGTTCCCGAGCCCCGGCCCCGGCCCGGCTGGTCCCTCGTCCGTGTCGCCGCGTCGTCGCTGAACATGCACGACGTGTGGACGCTGCGCGGTGTGGGCCATCCGCCCGAGCGGCTGCCCGTCGTCCTCGGCTGCGACGCGGCCGGGTACGACGAGGACGGCAACGAGGTCCTGGTGCACCCGGTGATCGCCGACGCGGACGCGGGCATGGGCGACGAGACCCTCGACCCGGGGCGGGCGCTGCTGTCGGAGCGGCACGACGGTGCCTTCGCCGGGTATCTCTCGGTGCCGACCCGCAATCTCGTCCCGAAGCCGTCCTGGCTGTCGTTCGACGAGGCCGCCTGTCTGCCCGTCGCCTGGGGGACCGCCTACCGGATGCTGTTCACCCGGGCGCGGGTCCGGGCCGGTGACCGTGTCCTGGTGCAGGGCGCGGGCGGCGGCGTCGCCTCCGCGGCGATCAAACTCGCGGTGGCCGCGGGCGCCGTGGTGTACGCCACCAGCCGCAGCCGGGACAAGCGCGAGCAGGCCCTGTCCTGGGGCGCGCGGACCGCCGTGGCGAGCGGTGAGCGGCTGCCGGAGCGGGTGGACGTGGTGATCGAGACGGTCGGTGAGGCCACCTGGTCGCACTCGCTGAAGTCGCTGCGCCCCGGCGGCACCGTGGTCGTCGCCGGCGCCACGTCCGGCACCAATCCGCCCGCCGACCTCGGCCGGGTCTTCTACCTCCAGCAGCGCGTCCTCGGCTCCACCGGCTGCACCCGCAGCGAGCTCGTCTCCCTGCTGCGGCTGATGGACGCCACCGGTCTGCGCCCGGTCATCGACCGCACCCTGCCGCTGTCGGAGATCCACCAGGGTTTCCGGCTGATGCTGGACGGGCGGCTGACCGGGAAGCTCGTCGTCCACCCCACCGACCCCCGCCCGTGAGGAGCACCGCCATGACCGCCGCAGCCGTGGGTCTCTCCCACTCCCCGCTGATCGGCATCAACGATCCCGCGCCGGACGTCGTCGCCGCCGTCGGCGCCGCCGTGGACGGGGCCCGTGCCTTCGTCCGCGACTTCGGCCCCGAGCTGGTCGTCCTGTACGCGCCGGACCACTACAACGGCTTCTTCTACAAGGAGATGCCGCCGTTCTGCCTGGCCACCGAGGCCCGCGCGGTCGGCGACTTCGGTTCCGCGTCCGGTCCGCTGCCGGTGGACTCCGAGGCGGCCGCCGCGCTGGCCCGGGGCGTCCTCGACCGCGGCGTCGACCTGACCGTCTCGGCCCGCATGACCGTCGACCACGGTTTCGTGCAACCGCTGGAGGTCCTCTTCGGCGGCATCGGCGAGGTCCCGGTCGTACCGGTCTTCGTCAACGGTGTCGCCACCCCCCTCGGTCCCGTCGGCCGCATCCGGGCCCTGGGCACCGCGATCGGCGAGGCGGCGGCGGAACTGGACCGCAGGGTGCTGTTCCTGGCCTCCGGCGGTCTCTCGCACGACCCGCCGGTCCCGGTCCTGGACGGGGCGCCGCCCCGCGTCGCCGACGCGCTGATCGAGGGCCGTCCGCCCACGCCCGAGCAGCGGGCGCGGGGCGAGCAGCGGGTCGTCCAGGCCGGCCGTGACTACGCGGCCGGGGCGACGTCGATGATCCCGATCAACCCCGAGTGGGACAACCTGGTCCTCGACACGCTGGCGGAGAACAGGCTGGCCGAGGTGGACGGGTGGTCCACCGCGTGGATGGGCGCCGAGGGCGGTGGCTCCGCGCACGAGGTGCGCACCTGGATCGCCGCGTTCGCCTCGCTCGCGGCCGTCGGCGACTACCGGTTCACGTCGCGGTTCTACCGGCCGGTCCCGGAGTGGATCGCCGGGTTCGCCGTCGCGACCGCGCGCCTGGAGGCGGGACGATGACCACGACCGCACACGACCGGGCCGTATCCGAGGCCGCGGCGCGGCTGGCGGCGGCCGCCGAACGGCGGACCCCGTGCGCCCCGGTACGGGACCTGCTGGGCGGCAATGACCTCGACACCGCGTACCGGGTGCAGCGCCTCCTCGTGGACCGGCGCCTGGACGCCGGGGCCCGCGTCACCGGCCGCAAGATCGGCCTGACCTCTCCGGCGGTCCAGCGGCAGCTGGGCGTCGACCGGCCCGACTTCGGTGTCCTCCTCGACGACATGGACGTCTCCGGGCGCGAGGTGCCCACCGGGCGTCTGCTGCAACCCAAGGCCGAGGCGGAGATCGCGTTCGTCCTCGCCACCGACCTCGACGCGCCCGACCTCAGCCTCGCCGGCGTGCGCGCCGCGGTCGCCCACGCCGTTCCGGCGCTGGAGATCGTGGACAGCCGCATCGCCGACTGGGACATCACCATTACCGACACCGTCGCGGACAACGCCTCCAGCGGGCTGTACGTGCTCGGCGACACCCGTGTGACGCTCGACGCGTTCGAGCCGCGCGCGACGACGATGCGCATGTACGCCGGCGACGTGCTCGTCTCCGAGGGCGACGGCGCCGCCTGCCTCGGGGACCCGCTGAACGCCCTGCTGTGGCTGGCGCGCACCGCGCACGGCTTCGGCGACCCGCTGCGCGCCGGGCAGGTCGTGCTGTCCGGCGCCCTCGGCCCGATGGTCCCGGTCCGCGCCGGTGACCGCGTCCGCGCGGAGATCTCCGGCCTGGGCACCGTGTCCGCCGCATTCACCGGGAAGGAATCCGTATGACCAGGACGAAGGTGGCCGTCATCGGCTCCGGCAACATCGGGACCGATCTGATGATCAAGATTCTCCGTACGTCGGAGACGCTGGAGATGGCGGCCCTGGTCGGTATCGACCCGGACTCCGACGGGCTGGCCCGCGCCCGCCGGCTGAACGTGCCGACCACCCACGAGGGGGTCGACGGGCTGATCGCGATGGACGGCTTCGAGGACGTCCGGATCGTCTTCGACGCCACCTCCGCCAAGGCGCACCAGCACAACGCGGCACGGCTGGAGCCCTACGGGAAGACGCTGGTCGACCTCACCCCGGCGGCCCTCGGCCCGTTCACCGTGCCGGCCGTCAACCTCGACGAGAACCTCACCTCCGGCAACGTCAACATGGTGACCTGCGGCGGTCAGGCCACCATCCCGATCGTGCACGCCGTGGCTCGCGTCACGCCGGTGCCCTACGCGGAGATCGTGGCGTCCATCGCCTCGAAGTCGGCCGGTCCCGGTACCCGCGCGAACCTCGACGAGTTCACCGAAACCACCGCGTCCGCGATCGAGTCGGTGGGCGGGGCCGACCGCGGCAAGGCCGTCATCGTCCTCAACCCGGCGGAGCCGCCGCTCGTCATGCGGGACACCGTCTTCTGCCTCGTCGGCGACGCCGACCGGGACGCGGTCCGCGCCTCCGTCGCCGAGATGGTCGCCGAGGTCGCCGCGTACGTGCCCGGCTACCGGCTCAAGCAGGACGTGCAGTTCACCCCGCTGGCCCCCGGCGAGCCCGTGCACACCCTGCTGCCGGCCGGGGCCGCCCCGGTCACCACCCGGGTGTCGGTGTTCCTGGAGGTCGAGGGCGCCGCCCACTACCTGCCCGCCTACGCCGGCAACCTCGACATCATGACCTCGGCCGCCCTGCGCACCGCCGAACGCATCGCCCAGCACGCGCGCCAGGAGGCCCGGGCATGACCAGCAACCTCTACCTCCAGGACGTCACCCTGCGGGACGGCATGCACGCCGTACGCCACCGCATCGCGCCGTCCGACGTCACGCGGATCGTCTCCGCGCTCGACGCGGCCGGGGTGGACGCCATCGAGGTCGCCCACGGCGACGGTCTGGCGGGTGGCTCGCTGAACTACGGTCCCGGCAGCCACACCGACTGGGAGTGGATCGAGGCAGCGGCTTCCGTCCTGGAGCGCGCCACCCTCACCACGCTGCTGCTCCCCGGCATCGGCACCATCGCCGAACTGACGCACGCCTACTCCCTGGGCGTGCGTTCCGTGCGGATCGCCACCCACTGCACGGAGGCCGATGTCTCCGCCCAGCACATCGCGGCGGCGCGTGAGCTGGGCATGGACGTCTCGGGCTTCCTGATGCTCAGTCACATGGCCGACGCGCGGAAGCTCGCGGAGCAGGCCAAGCTGATGGAGTCCTACGGCGCGCACTGTGTGTACGTCACCGACTCCGGGGGCCGGCTGACGATGGACGGGGTGCGGGAGCGGGTGCGTGCCTACCGCGACGTGCTCTCCCCCGAGACGCAGATCGGTGTGCACGCCCACCAGAACCTGTCGCTGGCGGTGGCGAACTCGGTGGTGGCCGTCGAGGAGGGCGTCACCCGCGTCGACGCCTCCCTCGCCGGGCACGGCGCGGGGGCGGGCAACTGCCCGATCGAGCCGTTCGTCGCGGTCGCCTCGCTCAACGGCTGGGAGCACGGCTGTGATCTCTTCGCCCTCCAGGACGCCGCCGACGACCTCGTCCGCCCGCTCCAGGACCGTCCCGTCCAGGTGGACCGGGAGACCCTCACCCTGGGCTACGCGGGGGTGTACTCCAGCTTCCTGCGGCACGCGGAGGCGGCCTCGCGGCAGTACGGGGTCGATGTCCGCAGCATTCTGCTGGAGGTCGGGCGCCGCGGTCTCGTCGGCGGCCAGGAGGACATGATCGTCGACATCGCGCTGGATCTGCGGGCGGCGGCGTCCGGGGTCTGAGGGACGTACGGGGCGGGCGGTGGAGGCACCGGCCCGCCCCGTTCCCGTGCGG
>NZ_JCANQV010000290.1:0-6858 GCF_059553635.1 Candidatus Streptomyces philanthi | reverse complement strand
GGGCGCGCAGCGCGGCGGCGGCGCTGCCCGCGGCGATCACGCACACGTCCTGTTCCGCGGCGAGCGCGGCGGCCAGGGACTCGGCGAAGATGCGGTGGTCGTCGGCCACCAGAACCCGGATGCGTTGCACGAAGACCCCCTGTCTCGGGGAAGGGACCATAGCGGGCACGAGGCCCGGTTTGAAGGTCGCCGCAACCGTACGGCCGCCGCCGCTCGTCGGCTACCCCGCCCCGGACGCACGTACCCGCCCCCGCGCCGCTCCGGCGCCGGGAGGGACCGCTCTCCCCTGGTCAGCACCGGCCCCCACCGGCGCTGGTCTCAGGATACGGACGGGGTGGTGCGGTGGGAGGTGAATGGCCGAAGTCGGGCGGGTGGTACGGGCGTGCGGCGCGAGGCCGGTAGTGCGCCGCCGGGTCAGGATCGCGCTCCCGTCGCCCGCGCCGTGCGCCCCCGCGCGTCAGTCCGCCCGGCGTGCTCCGGCGCCCGGTACGGCCTCGAAGACGCGGGGCGCGGTGTGCCCGGCCGCGGCGAAGGCGGTCGTGACGGCGGTGGTGACGGCGGCGGCGGTCTCCTCCTCGACCAGGGCGATCGCCGAGCCGCCGAAGCCGCCGCCGGTCATCCGGGCGCCGAGGGCGCCGGCGGTGAGGGCGGTGTCGACGGCGAGGTCGAGTTCGGCGCAGGAGATCGCGAAGTCGTCGCGGAGCGAGGCGTGGCCCGCGGTCAGCAGGGGGCCGATGGCGCGCGGTTCGTCCGCGTCCAGGTGTGCGACGACCTGCTGGACGCGGTGGTTCTCGGTGACGATGTGCCGGACGAGGGGCAGCAGTCCGGGGGTGGCGGAGAGCCGCGCCAGGGCGTCGGGGAGGTCCGCGTGGGGCACGTCGCGCAGGGCGCGTACGCCGAGCGCCCGCGCCGCGCGCTCGCAGCCGGCGCGCCGCTCCGCGTACGCGCCGTCCCCCAGCGCGTGCTGGACGCGCGTGTCGACGACCAGCAGCCGCAGCCCGTGCGCGGCGAGGTCGAAGGGGACCTGGCGGCGGGTGAGGTCGCGGGTGTCGAGGAAGAGGGCGTGGCCCTCGGTGCAGCAGGCGGCGGCGGTCTGGTCCATGATCCCGCAGGGGACGCCGACGAAGGCGTTCTCGGCGCGCTGGGCGAGACGGGCCAGGCGCTCGGGGGCCAGGCCGAGGTCGTGGAGGTCGTTGAGGGCGAGGGCGGTGGAGACCTCCAGGGCCGCGGAGGAGGACAGTCCGGCGCCGGTGGGCACGGTGCTGTCGAAGTGGAGGTCGGCGCCGCCCACGGGCAGGCCGGCCTCCCGCATCGCCCAGACGACGCCGGCCGGGTACGCGGCCCAGCCGGCGCCGGGCGCGGGCGCCAGGTCGTCGACGCGCAGTTCGACGACACCGCCCCCGGCGCCGCCCGAGTGCAGGCGCAGGACGCCGTCGGTGCGGGCCGAGGCGGCGGCGAGGGTGGTGTGCGGGAGGGCCAGCGGCATCACGAAGCCGTCGTTGTAGTCGGTGTGCTCACCGATGAGGTTGACCCGGCCGGGCGCCGCCCAGACGCCCGTGGGGGCGGCGCCGTACACCGCGCGGAAGGCCGCGGCGGTGTGGTGGGCGCCGTGCGGGCGCCCGGGGTGCGCGCCGGCTCGCGCGGGCGCGGTGGTCGGGGTGACGGCTCCGTGAGCGGGCATCAGGACTCCTTCGTCCGGGCGAGGTGCTGGGCGAACTCCCAGGCGTCGGCGACGATTCCGGCGAGGTCGGCGCGGCGCGGCCGCCAGCCGAGCCGGTCGGTGGCCTGCTGGGCGGAGGCGACGAGGACGGCGGGGTCGCCGCCGCGGCGCGGGGCGACCACCTCGGGGATGGGATGGCCGGTGACCTTGCGGACGGTCTCGATGACCTCGCGGACGGAGAAGCCACTGCCGTTGCCGAGGTTGCAGATGAGGTGCTCGCCGGCGGTGGCCGCCTCCACCGCCAGGAGGTGGGCCTCGGCGAGGTCGGCGACGTGGATGTAGTCGCGGACGCAGGTGCCGTCGGGGGTGGGGTAGTCGTCGCCGAAGACGGAGATCGCCTCGCGCTTGCCCTGGGCGACCTGGAGGACGAGCGGGATGAGGTGCGACTCGGGGTCGTGGCGCTCGCCGCAGGTGCCGTAGGCGCCGGCGACGTTGAAGTAGCGCAGGGAGACGGCGGCCAGCCCGTGGGCGGCGGCCTCGCCGCTGATCATGTGGTCGACGGCGAGCTTGCTGGCGCCGTAGGGGTTGGTGGGGGCGGTGGGGGCGCTCTCCAGGATCGGGACCTGCTCCGGCTCGCCGTAGGTGGCGGCGGTGGAGGAGAAGACCAGGGTGCGCACGCCCGCGTCGCGCATGGCGGTGAGCAGGTCCATGGTGCCGGCGACGTTGTTGCGCCAGTACTTCTCGGGGTCCACGACGGACTCGCCGACCTGGGAGAAGGCGGCGAAGTGCAGTACGGCGTCGTAGGAGGCGTCGAGCCAGCGGGCGGCTTCCTGGATGCGGCCCTCGATGAAGCGGACGCCCTCGGGGACGCCCTCGCGGTGGCCGGTGGACAGGTCGTCCAGGACGGTCACCTCGTGACCGGCCTCCAGCAGGTGGGTCGCCACGACGCTGCCGACATAACCCGCGCCACCCGTCACCAGGTACTTCTTGCTCACTCGCTCGCTACCTCTCGCAATCGCTGGGCCGCGGCCTCCGGAGGCACGTCGTTGATGAACACGTTCATGCCCGATTCGGAGCCCGCGAGGTACTTCAGCTTGCCGGATGTCCGCCGAATGGTGAAAAGCTCCAGGTGGAGAGCGAAGTCGGCGCGGTCGGCGGCGCGCAGCGGGGCCTGGTGCCAGGCGGCGATGTAGGGGGTGCGGGCGGCGGGGGCGACGCGTCCCCCGCGGCCGTGGCCGGCGTCGAAGATCCGGTCGAAGCGCCGCAGGAGTTCGAGGTAGAGGCGGGGGAACTCGGCGCGGGCGGCGTCGTCCAGGGCCGTGAGGTCGGGGACCCGGCGGCGGGGGTAGAGGTGCACCTCGTACGGCCAGTGGGCGGCGTAGGGGACGAAGGCCGTCCAGTGCTCGCCCTCCAGGACGACGCGGCGGCCGTCCGCGCGTTCGTCGGCGAGGACATCGTCGAAGAGGTTGCGGCCGGTGGCGGCGCGGTGGGCGGCGAGGGAGGCGAGCATCCGCTCGGTCCGGGGGGTGGTGAAGGGGTAGGCGTAGATCTGGCCGTGGGGGTGACCGAGGGTCACGCCGATCTCGGCGCCGCGGTTCTCGAAGCAGAAGACCTGCTCCACGCCGGGGAGGCGGGAGAGTTCCGCGGTGCGGTCGGTCCAGGCGGCGAGGACGAGCGCGGCCTGTTCCTCGGTGAGGTCGGCGAAGGAGGCGCCGTGGTCGGGGGTGAAGCAGACCACCTCGCAGCGGCCGTGGTCGCCGGCGAGGGAGGGGAAGCGGTTCTCGAAGACGACGACGTCGTAGTCGGGGGCGGGGATCTCGGAGTGGCGGCCGTCGCGGGAGGGGCACAGGGGGCACTCGTCGGCGGGCGGGTGGTAGGTGCGGCCCTGGCGGTGGGAGGCGATGGCGACGGCGTCGCCGAGGAGCCGGTCGTGGCGGATCTCGGAGGCGGTGGCGACGGGGGCGAGGGGGCGTGGGTCCGTCACATCGCGGGCCGCGTCGTCGCGGGAGTCGTAGTAGATGAGTTCCCGGCCGTCGGCCAGCCGGGTCGTCGTCTTCTTCACGGGATCGCTCCTCACCCCTGATCAAACACAAGCAAACACAATGAAGCACAATCGAACAGTCGCGTCAACAGCGGACCTCGCCCGATCGGCGCACGCCAGACCATGATCCAAACGCCGGGGATCACAATTCAACAAACGAAACCAACACAAGTGTTCAGTTTCCTGCGAAGCGGGCGTACGTTTCTGTTCGCTCGGACCGAGCTCCGAACACCACGCTGTGTCCTCTGGGACGCGTCCCCGGAACTCCGCTGTGCCCTCTGGGGGGCGACCCCAGGTCCCCGGAAGTGAGTTCCCTCATGATCACCTTGGCCGAAGGGCTCCGGCTCCCCACCAACGGGCTCGACTACGCCATCCTGGCCCTCTACTTCGCCGTCGTCCTCGGCATCGGATTCGCCGCCCGGCGCAGCGTGAGGACGAGCCTCGACTTCTTCCTCTCCGGCCGGTCGCTGCCCGCCTGGGTCACCGGCCTCGCCTTCGTCGCCGCCAACCTCGGCGCCACCGAGATCCTCGGCATGGCCGCCAACGGCGCGCAGTACGGCGCGTACACCGTCCACTGGTACTGGATCGGCGCCATCCCCGCCATGGTCTTCCTGGGCCTGGTGATGATGCCGTTCTACTACGGGTCCAAGGTCCGCTCGGTGCCGGAGTTCCTGCTGCACCGCTTCGGCCCCTCCTCGCACCTGCTCTCGTCGGTGATCTTCGCCGTCTCCTCGGTACTGATCGCCGGCGTGAACCTCTACGCGATGGCGATCGTGCTCCAGGCACTGCTGGGCTGGCCCCAGTGGGTCGCCATCGTCGTCGCCGGCTTCTTCGTCCTGGCCTACATCACCATCGGCGGCCTCTCCTCGGCGATCTACAACGAGGTCCTCCAGTTCTTCGTCATCCTCGCCGCGCTGATCCCGCTGACGATCGTCGGCCTCAAGCGCGTCGGCGGCTGGGACGGCCTGACGAACTCGCTGACCTCCTCGCACGGTGACGCGTTCCTGACGGCGTGGAAGGGCACCGGCATCGGCGAGGCCAACCCGCTCGGCGCGAACTGGCTGACCCTCGTCCTCGGTCTCGGCTTCGTGATGAGCTTCGGCTACTGGACGACCAACTTCGCCGAGGTGCAGCGTGCCCTGTCCGCCAAGAACCTCTCCGCCGCCAAGCGCACCCCGCTGATCGCCGCGTTCCCCAAGATATTCATCCCGCTCGTCGTGGTCGTGCCCGGACTGATCGCGCTGGTCATGGAGCCGACGCTGGGCAAGACCAAGGACGGGCTCCAGTACAACGACGCGATCCCGGTCCTCATGCGGGATCTGCTGCCCAACGGTGTGCTGGGCATCGCCGTCACCGGTCTGCTCGCCGCGTTCATGGCCGGTATGGCCGCCAACGTCTCGTCGTTCAACACGGTCTTCACCAACGACATCTGGGCCGCGTACCTCAGGAAGGGACGCGAGGACGCCCACTACCTCAAGGTCGGACGCGTGGTCACCGCCGTCGGCGTGCTGATCGGGATGGGCACCGCCTTCATCGCCTCGTCCTTCAGCAACATCATGAACTACCTCCAGACGCTGTTCTCCTTCTTCAACGTCCCGCTGTTCGTGGTGTTCATCATCGGCATGTTCTGGAAGCGGACCAGCGCGGCCGCCGGATTCTGGGGCCTGCTCTCGGGCACCGTCGCGGCGATGGTGAACTACTTCGGCCTCTACCAGCAGGGCATCATCGACATCCCCTCCGAACAGGGCGCCAACTTCGTCTCCTCGATCGTCGCGTTCGTCGTCGGCGCCGTGGTGATGGCCCTCGTCACCCTCGTGACCAAGCCCAAGCCCGCCGAGTCCCTGGCCGGCCTCGTCTACGGCACCCGCTCCCCCGGCATGGCCGACCTTCCCGCCTCCGGCGACGACGCCTGGTACCGCAAGCCCGCCCTGCTGGGCTGGGGCGCGGTCGTCCTCGCCGCCCTCTGCTACGTCCCCTTCTCCTTCTGAGACCGCCGAGGAACGCACCCATGACCAACGCCAACCACCACCACGATGTCGAACGGCTGGAGCGCGAGTCGGCGACCGCCGCACGGCTCTTCGACGTACGGCGCATCATCGGCGGCCTGTTCGTCGTCTACGGCGTGATCGTCACCATCGCCGGGATCACCGCCTCCGAAGCGGACCTGAAGAAGGCCCAGGGCATCAACATCAACCTGTGGACCGGGCTCGGCATGTTCGCCCTCGGCCTGTTCTTCCTGGTGTGGCTCAAGCTCCGGCCCGCGGTGCCACCCACCGTGGAGGAACTGACGGACGGCCAGGAGGACGCGCCCCGGGACTGACCCGCCCGTACGCGGCCTACGGCGGCGGGACCGCGCCCCGCGGACCCGCCGCCGCGCCGTGCACACCACCCGCCACCCGGTCCAGCAGCCCGGTCCGCGCGGCCAGCGCCGCCGCCTCCAGCCGGGAACCGACCTTCAGCTTCATCAGCACCCGCTGCACATGGGTGCGCGCGGTGCTCGGCGCGGTCCCCATCCCGGCCGCGATCTGCCGGGTGTCCTCGCCCTCCGCTATCCGGACCAGCACCTCGGCCTCGCGCTGGGTCAGCAGCGCCAGCAGCCGCTCCGCCTCGTCGTCGGGCCGCGCCCGGGGATGCAGCAGCTCCTCGAACGCCTGCTGGAGCAGTTGCGGGGCGACGGCCGCGTCGCCCGCCCGCGCCTTGAGCATGGCGCGTTCCACGCCGTCGATCCGCTCGTCGTGCCGTACGTAACCGGAGGCGCCGGCCGCGAACGCCGCCGCGATCCCGCGCGGGCTCGGCACCGGGCCCAGCACCACCACCGCGACCTGCGGCCGCTCCTTCTTGATCCGTACGACCGGGTCGAAGACGCCCGGCTCGGCCGGCGCCGCCGTCCCCAGCAGGCACACCTCCGGTGCCCTGCTCACCACCAGTTCGGCCGCCCCCGCGCTCGGCGCGGCCGCCGCGAGCACCCGGTGCCCGCGCAGCTTCAGGGCCGAGGCGAGTGCCTCGGCAAGCAGACGATGATCGTCGACCACCATGAGCCGTACGCCCATCCGCCACCCCCTCCGTCCCGGCGGCCCCGCCCCAGGCCCCGCCGTTTCCGGGAAGCTACACGCTCCGCGCCCGCCGCGCTCCGGGACGGGCAGAAGTCGGCCGCGGG
>NZ_JCANQV010000289.1:0-6909 GCF_059553635.1 Candidatus Streptomyces philanthi | reverse complement strand
TTGTCCTCCCCGTCCGCGGGGGCCGGGACGAACGGCAGGTTGGAGGTGGTGCGTGCCATGGGGACGGCGGGGGTGCGGTCGGCGCGCTCGGGGAGCGGGACCGGTCCCCGGGCGAGGGCGGCGGGGGTCGCGCCGGGCAGTTCGCGTCCGCGCTCCGGGCGGCCGGAGGTGACGGTGCGGTCCTCGGGCACCTCCGTGAGGAGGGCGCCGGGGAGGAGGACGACGGCGGTGGTGCCGCCGTACGGGGAGGGCTGGAGACAGACCCGTACGCCCTGGCGGCGGGCGAGCCGGCTGACGACGAAGAGGCCGAGCCGGTCGGTGTCGGACAGTTCGAACTCGGGGGTCTCGGCGAGCCGGAGGTTGGCGTCGAGCAGCTGGTCGGCGGCCATGCCGAGGCCGCGGTCGTGGATCTCCAGGGTGAAGCCGTTGGCGACGCGTTCGCCGTGGACCTGGACGGTGGTGTGGGGCGGGGAGAACACCGTGGCGTTCTCCAGGAGTTCGGCGATGAGGTGGGTGAGGTCGGAGACGGCGGGGCCCTCGACCGCGAGCCGCGGCAGCCGGCGCACCTCGACCCGCTCGTAGTCCTCGACCTCGGCGACGGCCGCGCGGACCACGTCCATCAGCGGGATGGGCTTGCGCCACTGCCGGGAGGGGGCGGCGCCGGAGAGGATGACCAGGCCCTCGGCGTGGCGGCGCATGCGGGTGGTCATGTGGTCGAGGCGGAAGAGGTCGGCGAGTTCCTCCGCGTCCTCGGTGCGCCGTTCCATGGTGTCGAGGAGCGTGAGCTGACGGTGCAGCAGGACCTGGTTGCGGCGGGCGAGGTTGACGAAGACCTCGGAGACGCCGCGGCGCATGTCGGACTGCTTGACGGCGGCCTCGACGGCGGCGCGGTGGAGGGTGTTGAGGGCCTGGCCGACCTGGCCGGTCTCGTCCTGGCCGAACTCGCGGCGGGGCGCCTCGGTCTCCACGTCGACCTGTTCGCCCGCGGCGAGGCGCCGCATGACGCTGGGCAGCCGGACGCCGGAGATCTCGTGCGCGGTCCTGCGCAGCCGCGTCAGGTCCTTGATGTGCCGCCGGCCGACGCGGACGGAGACGACGAGCGAGACGAGCAGGGCGAGGAAGCCGAGGACGCCGGCGACGGCGGCCTTGAGGACGACGTTCCAGGCGACGGGCCTCACGCGTTCCTGGAAGCGTTCCGCGGCCTCCCGGTCCATCCGCCACAGTTCGTCGAGGACGGTGGAGGCGGCGGCCTCCCAGCGTTCGGGGTTGACGGCGCGGGGGGCCTTGGCGGCGCCGGCGGCGATGGCCTTGTCCTCGAAGGACAGCAGGTCGCGGGTGCGGGGGCCGCGCCAGTAGTCCGCGTAGGTGCCGCGGTCGCGGGCGGTCAGCAGGGGCAGGCCGGTGCGGTAGAGGACGCCGCGCTCGGCGACCTGGTCGGACATGGTGCGCAGGTCGCGGGCGCTCATGCTGCCGGAGGCGAGGGCCGCGGCCATCAGGGCGTCCTCGCGGGAGACGGCCTCGCGGGCGCGGGTGATCGTGATCAGGGCGCGGGCCTGGCGGTCCATGTCCGAGGTGTCGAGGGCGTGGAGGGAGGTGAGGAAGTCGTAGGCCGGGTCGACGGCGGCGTTGTAGCCCTCGAACGCCTCGTCGCGGGAGACGGTGTTGTTCTCGACCCGGGAGCGCAGGGCGTCGAGCCCGGACAGGGCCTTGACGACGGAGTCGACGGCGTAGCCGGCGCGGCCGCCGAGGTCCTCGCGGACGTCGGGGTCGGCGATGTTGGCGCGCAGCCGGTCGGCGGACTCGTCGGTGGCGCGGGCCAGTTGCTGGAGGCGGGGCAGCGCGGTGGCGTTGCGGCGGTCGGCGAGGTAGAGGAGGCTCTGGCGGCGTTCGCGCTGGAGGTCCGCGATCAGGTTCTGTGTGGGATGCCCCAGTTTGCGCACCACGGAGGCGAGGTCGAGGAGTTGGTTGGCCTCGCGGCCGGTGAGATAGGTCGCGAACACCCACAGGGCGGTCAGGGACACCAGCGGTACGAGCAGCAACGCCACGATCTTCCTGCGGATCGATTTCCCGCGAAAGCGCATGGCCTCCCCTACGTCAACCCCGGTGCGCCGGGATGGTGTTCCGTCAACAAACGGCGTGAGCCTACTACTGTCGGGGAGTCGATCCGAAGAGCGATCCACACCCCGGGAAGGCGACCGGAGAGTATCGTCCCATGTTGTCCGCTGATAGCCGGACATGCCGCCCGTCTCTCCCGTGCCTGCCATGCGCCGGCCTCCGTTCCCGTGCTCCGTCCGTACCGCCCCGCGTGTCCGTGCGGCGCCGCGGTGGGCGACGATGACGGTGGACGAGACCGGCCCCTGGGAGGGTACCGGGCAAAAGCCGGGCAGTTGCCCAGGAGACGGACAGGGCGTGGGAGGGGGAGGGGGAACGCGTGAGCGACATCGGCAGGGGGCCGTTGTGGCGGGAGGAGCCGGCCCGCAGGCCGCGGATGGCCGACCCGGTGCGGGAGGCGGCGGTGCGCGCGGTCATCATCGTGGCGGTGACGCTGGTCCTGGGGATGGTGGCGTTCCTGAACGCGCTGGCCGGGTCGTGGTTCGCGTTCCCCGCCGTGCTCGCCGCGGTCGCCTCCACCGTGGTGGCGACCTGGGGCGTGCTGGACGTCTGGGTGACCCGTCAGGTGTGGGTGCAGCGGCACGGTGTGCGGTCGGTGCCGAGCAGTACGGCCCGTCAGTTGCGCCGTGAGCGGCGGCGGGAGCGGCGGGAGAGACGCCGCGAACGGCGCCGTGGCGGTCCGGGTGCGGGGCGTGCGGTGGTGTGACGGCGGTGCCGTGGGCCGAATACCCATGAAAGAGTGAAGCGGGGGACGGATGTTCGTCATCTGGTCCCGGGCGCGCCGCTCGGTATCATGACGTCCCGCACGACGCACCACAGCGCGCGATGCGCAACACAGTCCGGGCCGGGCGGCGGTCCGCCGAAGACCGCCCGGCGGATTCCTCGACGTGCCCCGGGGGCCAGCGGGTGGTGACACGAAGACCCATGCCGAACACGACCGATACGGCCGGGGACCGGTCCGGGGAGCGGCGCGGCGCCGCGGGGGCCGTCCAGTCCGTCGACCGCGCGGTGAGCGTCCTGGAACTCCTGGCGCTGCGCGGCGAGGCCGGGGTGACGGAGCTGTCCGCCGAGCTGGGCGTGCACCGCTCCACCGCGTTCCGCATCCTCGGTGTCCTGGAAAGCCGCGGTCTGGTGGCGCAGGAGGGGGAGCGCGGGAAGTACTTCCTGAGCGCCGGGGTACTGCGGCTGGCCGGCGCGGCGGCCGTCCGGCTGGACATCTCGCAGGAGGGCCAGCCGGTGTGCCGGGCGCTGGCCGAGACCACCGGGGAGACCGCCAACATCGCGGTCCTCGACGGGGACGCCGCCGTCAACATCATGCAGGCCAGGGGCTCCGCCGCGGTGACCGCCCACAACTGGCTGGGCCGCCGCACCCCGCTGCACGCCACCGCCAGCGGCAAGGTGCTGCTGGCCCATCTGCCGCCGGAGCGGCGGGACGCGCTGCTCGGCCGCAGGCTGGCGCGGTTCACCCCGCACACGGTCACCCGCAGGGCCGCGCTGCGCGAGCAGCTGGAGGCCGCGGCGGCGGACGGGTTCGCCCGTACCCACGAGGAACTGGAGACCGGGCTCAACGCGGTGGCGGCCCCGGTACGGGGGCACGACGGCACGGTGATCGGCGCGATCGGCGTGTCGGGACCGGCGTACCGCATGGAGCGCGCCCTCCTTCCCGAACTGGCCCGGCACACCGCGCGGGCCGCCGCCGACCTGTCGCGGCGGATGGGCCACCCGGGCCGGCCCGCCTCTTGACGGACGGCGGACGGACTTCCAGCATGTCCCCCATGGCGCGACACCGAGCGCCATGAGCGACACCGGGGCGGCACCACCGCCCTCCGCCCGCACTCCGCGCCGTCCTCCCCCGCCACCGGTGCCGCCGAGGAGCCGGACGTCCCGTACGGGGGGCGCGCCCGCGACCCGTCCGGCCCCGGGAGGCCCGCTTGTCCCCTTCCCCCGATGTGATCGTGCTCGGACTCGGCGGCATGGGCAGCGCCGCCGCCCACCGTCTGGCCGCCCGCGGGGCCCGGGTGCTGGGCCTGGAGAGATTCGGCCCGGTGCACCGGCACGGCTCCAGCCACGGCGGCTCCCGCGTCACCCGCCAGTCCTACTTCGAGGACCCGGCCTACGTCCCGCTGCTGCTGCGCGCCTACGAGCTGTACGAACAACTGGAGCGGGACACCGGCCGCGACATCGCCACCCTCTGCGGCGGCATCATGCTCGGCCGCCCCGGCAGCCGTACCGTCGCCGGCTCCCTGCTCTCGGCCCGGACCTGGGACCTGCCGCACGAGATGCTGGACGCCCCGGAGATCCGCCGCCGCTTCCCGACCCTGGCCCCGGCCGACGACGAGGTCGCCCTGTACGAGGCCCGTGCCGGGTTCCTGCGCCCGGAGAACACCGTCGCCGCTCAGCTCCAGCTCGCCACCCGGCACGGCGCCGACCTGCACTTCGAGGAACCGGTGACCCGCTGGGAGGTGCTGCCGGGCGGGCGCGGCGTACGGGTGCACACCCCCGACGACAGCTACACCGCCGGCCACCTGGTGATCTGCCCGGGGGCCTGGGCGCCGCGGCTGCTCGCGGACCTGGGTGTGCCGTTCACCGTCGAACGGCACGTCATGCACTGGTTCGCACCCGACGGCGGCACCGCCCCGTACGTCCCCGAGCGGCATCCCGTCTACATCTGGGAGGACGCCGAAGGGGTGCAGATCTACGGCTTCCCCGCGATCGACGGGCCCCGTGGCGGCGCCAAGGTCGCCTTCTTCCGCAGGGGCACCGTGTGCGACCCGGAGAGCATCGACCGGACGGTGCGCGACGAGGAGGTGGCGGCGATGGCCGGGCAGGCGGCGCGGAGGCTGCCCGGCCTGCCCGGCCGCTTCCTGGACGCCGCCACCTGTATGTACACCAACACCCCGGACGAGCACTTCGTGCTCACCCGCCACCCCGCGCACCCGGAGACGGTGACCGTGGCCTGCGGTTTCTCCGGCCACGGCTTCAAGTTCGTCCCCGTGGTCGGCGAGATCGCCGCCGATCTGGCGCTGACCGGCGGCACCCGGCACCCCATCGCGCTGTTCGACCCCCGCAGGCCGGGGGTCCGGTGAGCGGGCGCCCGGTCAGCTCCCGGCGGGCTCCTCGGGCCTGCGGTACATCCGGGTCGCCGTGATCTGGCCGTGCACCGGCTCCTCGGACGGGTCCCGCTGCGGCAGTCCCGGACGCAGATGCTCCTCGACGCTGATGTACTTCAGGCCCGCCCGCAGGTCCGCGTCGTTCCGCAGCCGGATGACCAGCGGGAACTCGGCGAGCGCCGTGGTGTCGAACAGGCCCGTGGTGTACAGCAGCTGGACGCCCAGCGCGTCGGCGACGGCCCGCTGGAGCTCCAGGAGGTAGGTGGCGTTGGCGCGGCCGATGGGGTTGTCGAGGAACAGCGTGCCGGCGTGCCGCTGCTTCTCGCGGCCCCGGTCGTTGCTGCGCAGCGCGGCCATCGTGCAGTACAGAGCGATCGCCGCGGTCAGCAGCTGCCCGCCGGAGAACACATCGCCCATCTGCCCCACCGGCACCCGCTCGGCGCGCAGCACCGCGTCCGGCTTGAGGATCTCCACCGCCACCCCGCGCGGCTGGAGCGCCGCCGCCACACCGCGCAGCAGCAGCGACATCCCGTCCCGCCGCAGATCGCTGTTCTTGCGGACGGCGGAGCGGGTCGCCTCGTCGATGACCTCGCCCAGCCGCTCGGTGAGCGTGGCCTGGTCCGGGTCCTCGAAGCGGATGCGCAGGAACTCCTGGCCGGACCACTCCCCCAGGCCCTCCGGCAGCCGGGACAGCCGCTGCGCGGACCGCAGCGTGGCCAGGGACGACTCGACCAGGCCGCGCAGCCTGTCGACGATGCTGTCGCGGTTGCGCTCCAGCTGCTCCAGCTCGTCGCTCAGGACCCGCAGCCGGGGCGCGAACGCCTCCGCCCAGGCGGCCGCGTGCTCGGGCAGCGCGGACGCCGGCAGCTCCCGGATCTGCTGCCGCGCCGGGGTGCGCACCTGCTCGTAGCGGGTGGAGTTGGCGTGCCGGACGAGGACGTCGGCGGCCTCGCGGACGGCGGCCTCGGCGGCGGAGAGGTCGGCTGCGCAGCCGCGCAGCGAGCGGCGCGACTCGGCGGCGGCCCGGCGGCCCTCCTCCAGCCCGCCGGAGTACGGCTCGGGCCGCTCCTCGGTCCGGTCCTCGGCCTGCTGGTCGCGCAGCAGATCGCGCAGCAGCGCGGCGGTCTCCTCGAAGCCGTCCGCGGCCTCCTCGGCGGCGCGGTGCCCGCGCAGCAGCTCCTCGTGGCGGGCGCGCGCGGCCTCCAGCACCTCGGTGGCGGTGGCGAGTTCGGCGCCCGCGGTGCGCAGCAGCTCCTTGGCGCGGTCGGCGTCGGCCGGGACCAGCTCCTCGGGCAGTTCGGTGTGCGCGTCGCCGTCGGCGGGCGCCAGCCGCTCGGCCTCGCCGCGCAGCCGGCCCAGCTGTTCGCTGGCGGCCGAGGCGCGTCCCTCCAGCATCTGGACCAGCGACTCGGCGCGGGCCGCCGCGGCCCGGCGGGACGGGCCGTCGGCCGCGTCCGGGCTCTCCAGCAGCGCCTCGGCGCGGGTGCGGACCTTGTTGGTCAGGCGGTTCAGCTCGGCGAGCGCGGCACTCTCATCGCCCTCGGCGCGGGCCTGTTCGGCGCGCAGGTCGGCGCCGACGCCGACCTTCTCGTACAGCTGGGAGGCGGCGCGGTACGCCTCGCGCAGCGCCGGGAGGGAGGCGGGCGTTCCCTCGGGGGCCTCGCCGAGGTCGTCGGGGACGCCGGCG